>JBHALY010000078.1:0-4780 GCA_041827905.1 Neisseria dentiae | reverse complement strand
GAAATCGCCAAATACGGCATCGCCAGCGTCAAACGCATCTACGGCGACTGGAGCCACGGCCTCAACAAATGGAAAGCCGCGCTGCTGCCGCACGCCATCATTCCCGTGCAGCAGTTTGCCTACACCAAAGGCAAAAACGCCACCGATATGGCGTTGGTTATCGATGCGATGGATCTGCTTTACAGCGGCAATTTCGACGGCTTCTGCATCGTATCCAGCGACAGCGACTTTACCCGCCTGGCCAGCCGCCTGCGCGAAAGCGGCCTTACCGTTTACGGTTTCGGCGAAAAGAAAACCCCCGAAGCCTTCCGCAAAGCCTGCGACAAATTCATCCACACCGAAATTTTCCGCCCTGAAAAAAGCGGTGCCGATAAAAGTAAAAACAGCGGCAAAACCAAACCCGCCGCCGAAACCGGCTCGTCCGCGCCCGATGCCGCCACGCTTATCAAACGCGCAGTACGCGAAAACGCCGACGATTTGGGCTGGGCCAACCTCGGCCCCATTGGCAGCTACATCAACAAAATCAACCCCGATTTCGACCCGCGCCTCTACGGCTTCAGCAAACTTTCCGAATTAATCAAATCGTTCGACATCTTCGAATGGCGCACCGACAACAACCAAATCCAAGTGCGCCGCCGCACCGTTGCCGACAAAAACGGCAGGCCGTCTGAAAACGGGCAGCACGAACCGCGCCAAAACGAAACCGGCGAAACGGTGCGCGGTAACAATAAAACTGAGCAGCAGAACAACGCGCCTGCCGCCGCACCCGATGTGCCGCCGCCTGCCCAAAACCGCAAACCCGCCCGCAAAGCGCGCGCGCCGCAAACCCAAGTGCCGTCTGAAAACATACCGTCTGAAACGCCGGCGGAGCCTGCCGCTGTGGAACAGGCCGCCAAACCCCAAAACAGCGGCCGGCCCAAATTTACCAAACTGATACCGGTGGTGCAGCAGGCCGTCGATGCCGCGGCAGACGAGGGCGGCTGGGCGCGCTTGGGCGACGTGCTCAAGCAGCTCGCCCCCGCCGTCAATCCGCACGACTACGGCTTCGACACCGACCGCGCTCTAATCCACGCCATTTACAGCGATTGGCTGGAAATCAAAAAAGCCGGCCGCGGCGAGCGCGTACGCGTTAACAAACGGTTTGTGAGCAAAGATTAAGAAAGGCTTTTTCAGACGGCCTGCTGCGGTTTGAGGCCGTCTGAACAACCGGGCCGCCACGCATTCCGAATGGCAAAAAACGAAAGACCGAAACCATGAAACACCTCAACACCCAATCCCCCGATTTCCAAGCCGAACTCAAAGCGCTGCTGGCTTTCGAAACCGCGCAAGACCCGAAAATCGACCAAATCGTGGCCGACATCTGCGCAGATGTGCATAAGCGCGGCGATGCGGCCGTGATCGAATACACCAACCGTTTCGACGGCACGTCGGCACAAAACATCAACGATTTAACGCTCACCCAAGCCGATCTGCAACACGCGTTCGAGCACCTGCCCGAAAACGTGCAAAGCGCGCTGAAAACCGCCGCTGCGCGCGTGGAAAGCTACCACCAACGCCAAAAATTGGAATCGTGGACATACACCGACGAAGACGGCACGCTCTTGGGCCAGCAGATTACCGCGCTCGACCGCGTCGGCATTTATGTGCCCGGCGGCAAAGCGGCCTATCCCAGCTCGGTGATTATGAACGCCATGCCCGCCCATGTGGCCGGCGTGCAAGAAATCATCATGGTGGTGCCCACGCCGAAAGGCGAGCGTAACGACATCGTGCTGGCGGCGGCTTATGTGGCGGGCGTTACCAAAGTGTTTACCATCGGCGGCGCGCAAGCCGTGGCCGCGCTGGCTTACGGCACCGAAACCGTGCCGCAGGTCGATAAAATCACCGGCCCCGGTAATGCCTTTGTGGCCGCCGCCAAACGCCGCGTGTTCGGCGTGGTGGGCATCGACATGGTGGCAGGGCCGTCTGAAATTCTGGTGATTGCCGACGGCAGCACGCCCGCCGATTGGGTGGCGATGGATTTGTTCAGTCAGGCCGAACACGACGAAATCGCCCAAGCCATTCTGATCGCCACTTCGCAAGCTTATCTCGATGACGTTCAGACGGCCATGAACAGGCTGATTGAAGAAATGCCCCGCCGTGACATCATCGAAGCCTCGCTGGGCAACCGCGGTGCGTTTGTTTTGGCGAAAGATTTGGACGAAGCCTGCGAAATCGCCAATTATATCGCGCCCGAACACTTGGAATTATCAGTAGAAAACCCGCAGCAATGGGCGCAAAAAATCCGCCACGCCGGCGCGATTTTCATGGGCAGATATACCAGCGAGAGCTTGGGCGACTATTGCGCCGGCCCCAACCATGTGCTGCCCACCAGCCGCACCGCCCGTTTCTCGTCGCCATTGGGCACCTACGATTTCCAAAAACGCTCGAGCCTGATTCAGGTGTCCGAAGCCGGCGCGCAGAAACTCGGCAAAATCGCCAGCGTTTTGGCGCACGGCGAAATGCTCACCGCCCATGCGCGCGCGGCGGAATTCCGTTTGAAAGATTAACGTTTCGGCATAGGTGTATATTTAAAAACCGACCCAATCGGCCTATAATCCGTTTCTTCAAACAACAGGCCGTCTGAAAAACGCCGTTTTCAGACGGCCTTTAACAAATGCCTGCCAACCCTGCCGTAAAAGGATATTCTGAAAATGCGTCCGCTAAATGCCCAAATCCGCCTTGAAAACCTGCGCCACAATTACCGCACTTTGAAAAATATCCACGGCGGCAAACTGTTGGCGGTGGTGAAAGCCGATGCCTACGGCCACGGTGCGGTGCGGTGTGCGCACGCGCTGGCGGATTTGGCCGACGGTTTTGCCGTGGCGAGCGTGGAAGAGGCGGTGCAGTTGCGGGAACACGGCATCGAAAACCCGATTTTGCTGTTGGAGGGTGTGTTTGAAGCCAAAGAATACGAACAGGTCGACCGCCTCCGCCTGTGGCCTGCCGTGTGCAGCCAATGGCAGCTTGAAGCGCTGCTGCACCACACATGGCAGCAGCCCGTGAAAGTGTGGCTGAAAATGGATTCGGGTATGCACCGTGCAGGCTTTTTTCCGCATAACTATGCCGCCGCCTATACGGCGCTGAAGCAGAACCAAAATGTTGACAGCATTGTGAAATTCAGCCATTTTGCCTGCGCCGACGAAGCCGACAACGCCATGACCGAAATGCAGCTCGAAGCATTCGATTTGGGCTGCGAGGGCTTGGAGGGTGAAGAAAGTCTGGCCAATTCCGCCGCCATGCTGCGCTATCCCGCCGCACGCCGCGACTGGGGCAGGGCGGGCATCGCGCTTTACGGCGCCTGCCCGTTCGGCCACACCGACAGCCGTTTGAAACCCGTGATGCGCCTGAGCACGCGCGTGTTCGGCGAACGGGTGTTGCAGCCGCATTCGCCGGTGGGCTACGGCGCGGCGTTCTACACCAAAAAATCCACCCGTGTGGGCCTGATTGCCTGCGGCTATGCCGACGGCTACCCGCGCCATGCCCCCAACGGCACGCCCGTTGCCATCGGCAGCCACCGCAGCCAGCTTATCGGCCGCGTGTCGATGGATATGATGACGGTGGAGCTTGATGTGTCGCACGAGGGCATAGGCAACGAAGTCGAGCTGTGGGGCGATGTGGTGAACGTGAACGAAGTGGCCAAAGCCGCCGGCACCATTGCCTACGAACTGCTCTGCCATGTGAAACGGGCGAAGTTTACTTATTACGAATAACCGGATGCGCCGAAGGCCGTCTGAAAGTCTGCATTGTTCCGGCAGCAGCTCCGTTTTTTCAGACGGCCTCGGTGCTTTATAGTTTCTAAACAATATCATGTATTTAGTTGATTCCCATTGCCACCTTAATTTCGACGGTCTAAGCAGCCGTCTGCCCGAAGTGTTTGCCAATATGGCTGAAAATCAGGTCAGGCAGGCGCTGGCGATCAGCGTGAGCCGGCAGAGTTTTGCCGAAGTGCTGGCGATTGCCGAGGCTAACGACCATATTTTCGCCACCGTGGGCGTGCACCCCGACCAGGAAGACGCCGAAGAGTTTACGGTGGAAGAATTGGTACGCCATACGCAACACCCGAAAGTGGTGGGCATAGGCGAAACCGGCTTGGATTACCATTGGTGCAAAGGCGATTTGGCGTGGCAGCACCGACGTTTTGCCTGCCATATCCTGGCCGCCAACCAAAGCGGGCTGCCGCTGGTGGTGCATACCCGCGATGCCGCCGCCGACACCATGCGCTTGTTGCGTGAACATCAGGCGCACGCGGGCGTTATCCATTGCTTCACCGAAAACGTGGAAGTGGCCAAAGCCGCGCTGGATTTGGGCTTTTATATTTCGTTTTCCGGCATCGTTACCTTTAAAAACGCCCCCGATATTCAGGCGGCGGCAAAATATGTGCCTGCCGACCGCATACTGGTGGAAACCGATGCGCCTTTTCTCGCTCCCGTGCCCAAACGCGGCAAGCCCAACGAACCGGCTTATGTGAAATACACCGCCGATTTTGTGGCGCAGTTGCGTGGTGAAACACCGGAGCGCATCGCCGAAACCACCACCGAGAATTTTTACCGGCTGTTTAACAAAGTGCCGCGAGCGCAATAGGCTTCAGGCCGTCTGAAAAAAACCGACCAACGGAGCCAGCACCGTGAGCAAACCCACCCTGTTCCAAATCGACAAATCCCTTGAAAAGCCCGAGCGCGTGATGCTGGCGGGCGTGATGCTCAGCACCGACTATACCGGCGCCAACGAGTTGCGCGAGCAG
>JBHALY010000077.1:0-5041 GCA_041827905.1 Neisseria dentiae | reverse complement strand
TTCGTCGGGCAAAATCTTGATGCCGAGCACGGCATTGACGGGCTTGCCGACGGCGGCGGCGATTTTGCAGGGAATGCAGCTTCCGCTGCCGTCGGTGTAGCCGCCGTCGGAACCGCCGGAAGAGCCGCCCGAAAAGCCGTTAACGGTAGTTTTGGCGGGCGGAATCGGGCCGGACTGGCCGGGCATCATGGCAATCAGGGAAAGGGCGGTGGCAACGGCTTCTGCTTTCGCGGCGGCTTCGGGAGAAGACAGAGCCAATGCGGAAGAGGCAACATCGGCAACCATACTCACCGCTTCGACGGGGCCGGCGGCGTTGGTAAGCGGCTCGGGCGGATTGGCCGAAGCGTTGGAAACGGCGGCGGGCGGGGAAGGCTGGGGAATCAGGATGCCGATGGTGTTGCCTTTGGACATGATAGTGTTTTGTGTAGTCAAAAATAACGATGGATTTTAGCAGAAAACAAATGTAGACAAGGAAAAAGCCCGTTTTTGGTATCTAAAGGGCGGCAGAGCAAGGACATAAGGAAGCTGCGGAATATTTAAGAAACTTGTAGAATGAGATAATAAACTAAGGAATAAAACCGCTTGAAATTTGAATTTTCAAGCGGTTTTATTTTCAGCTGAAATAAATTAACTTTAAATATCACAGCTAAAGCCGTAGGATTTTTAGTTGCTGATTGAGTGTCCCGAAGTTAAAACAACCCCCCATATTTTTTCAAGTACAAAATATAAAGGAAGAAACCGCCAGTAAATTCCATTGTATTTACATAAGACATGTTTTGTTTGATTCAAAAAATTCCTAATACAGCTAATATGGTTTTGTCGGGTGGAAGCAACTTATTGTGGTTTATATCTGGTGGTAGTAAAAACCGCTTATAGACTGGTAATCGATGTCAGATTCTTGGATTTTTGTATCGAGGCTTATTTCGCTGAAAAAAGGATTGCCAGGAATAACTTGTACCAAGGTTGGAGAATTAGGTTTTGATAACGTAAGAAAATATAGAGAGTAGGGCATGTAGTTTAAAAGTGCCTGAGATCTTGTTCGCTTCTTGTTCCATAAAGAGGATATGACCAATAGAATACACCAAGACTCAATCAACTTTTAGTTGGTAAGTACTGACACTAAAAGTGTCAAGATTCTATCTTTACTCTTAGTGGTCAATACTTACATAGTATTTGCTCAAAACGTTGGTAATATTAGGCTTAATTTCACAATTTTATATTTTTATGTTTTAAAATCTAATATATTCAATAAGTTAAATTATTTTGTGGCTTCTTTATGTGAACTACCGTTCTAAACCCAAGCCAAGCCGATATGTTATTCTTCAACTCAACCGGTTTGGTGTAGTGATAGAAAATAAGCCGAAGGCCGTCTGAAAACATTTCTGATCAATGTTTTCAGACGGCCTTTGGTTATAACCAAATAAAAAACCATTCCTTCCCAATGCGGCAGGGGCAGGCGCACAATGCGGCAGAAAAACAGAATGAGACCTTTGCCAAACCCACAGATGTGGATGCAGTTCAAGGCGTAGCAGCGCAGCGAGCGCAGACATATCAGGTAGTTAGGCAAGCGAGCGAGCAGCACACAACGCAGAAATGCGCCGCAGATGGGGGTTTGGCAAAGGTCTCAGAATAAGGAACCCTACCATGTCGCTATACGCCCCTAAACTTTGGCAGATTCCCACCGTTTCAGAAGCCGAAGCCGCACAACAGCCCGCTAGAGAACAGGTTTTGGCCGCGCGTTTGCAGAAAATCGCCGAACGCTTCCCCCAAGCCGTTTTTGCTTCCAGCCTGGCAGTGGAAGATATGATTATCACCGACCAAATCGCCCGCCTGAAACTGCCACTGCGCATCATCACGCTTAACACCGGCAAACTCAACCCAGAAACCGCCGCGCTGATCGACGAAGCCGACAACCGCTACCACATCCGCATCGAGGTGTTCCGCCCCGATGCGCAAGCGGCAGATGCGTTTGAGCAGGAATACGGCAGCGCCGCTATGTATGAAAGCGTGGAATTGCGCCGCCGCTGTTGCCATATCCGCAAAATCGAACCGCTCAACCGCGCCTTAGCCGGTGCGCCCGCCTGGCTGACCGGGCAGCGCCAAAGCCAGTCGGAAACCCGCAGCGGTTTGAACTTCGAGGAACACGACAGCGCACGCGGCATCGCCAAATTCAACCCGATTTTCGATTGGGACGACGGCGATGTGTGGGCTTATGCCCAAGCGCACCAAGTGCCGCTCAACGATTTATATCGCCAGGGCTACCCCAGCATAGGCTGCGAACCCTGCACGCGCCCGGTAAAAGAGGGCGAAAATATCCGCGCCGGACGCTGGTGGTGGGAAAACAAAGACACCAAAGAGTGCGGCCTGCATAAATAGTGGATTTGCACAGCTAATGATGGTGGTGGTAAGTATTTTTCAGACGGCCTAAGCGGCTTGAAAAGGTTTCAACTGTTAAGAAAAAGTACACCCGTCATACTCAGGCGGAGTCCGAGCATGACGGGATGATTATGAAGTTAAGCGGTTTAACTATTGGCCGGCCTGTGCCGTATCCAGCGCGGCGGAAATATCCGCCCAAATGTCTTCTACGTCTTCCACGCCGATAGAAAACCGCAGCAGGCCGATTTTGATGCCGGCGGCGGTTTTAATTTCGTGCGGCACGCCGCTGTGTGATTGCGAATAGCAGTGGTTAATCAGGCTTTCCACGCCGCCCAAGCTGGAGGCCATCTGAACCATTCGCAGGCTTTTAATCACGCTGTTGGCGGCTTCTTTGCTGTCGTTTTTCAGCCAGATACTCACCACGCCACCGAAACCCTTCATTTGCCGTTTCGCCAGATCGTGATGCTCGTGCGAAGGCAGGCCGGGGTAGAACACTTTTTCAACCGCAGGATGCGCTTCCAAACGGTGGGCGATTTCCAGCGCGTTTTCACAATGGCGCTGCATACGCAGGGCCAGCGTTTTGATGCCGCGCAGCACCAGCGCGCAGTCCATCGGTCCGGCCACGCCGCCGGTGTTCATCATCATGGTGCGCATCGGGCGCGCCAATTCTTCGGTTTTCACCGCCACCACGCCCATCAGCACGTCGGAATGGCCGCACAGATATTTGGTGGCGGAATGAAACACGATGTCGCAGCCCATATCGAGCGGATTTTGCAGATAGGGCGTGGCGAAGGTGTTGTCGATGCCCACCAGCGCGCCGGCTGCTTTGGCTTTGGCGGCCAGCGTTTCGATATCCACCAGCCGCAGCAGCGGGTTGGACGGGGTTTCCAGCCACACCATTCTCACGTTTGCGTGTTCGGCCAGTGCTTTATCGAGATTGGCAGGGTCGGTTAAATCGGCAAACACCACGTTCACGCCCCACAGGGCATATACTTCGGTGAGCAGGTCGTAGCTGCCGCCGTAGATGTCACTCACCGCGATAATGGTGTCGCCGGGGCGCAGAAAGGCGCGGTACACGCAATCGATGCCGGCCATGCCGCTGCCGAAGGCAAAGCCCGCCGCGCCGTGTTCCAATGCGGCAATGGTGTCTTCCAGCACTTTGCGGGTGGGATTGCTTGCGCGGGCGTAGCGGAACGGAATCTGCTCGCCGATTTCTTTCATGCGGAACATACTGTTCTGATAAATCGGCGGCATGATGGCGCGGTTGTGGTCGTCGGGGTCGTAGCTGCTGTGGATGGCTTCGGTGGCGAATTTCATGGCGTGGCCTTTCGGTTTGAGGGATGGGGGATTTTAGCACTATCCGAAAAATAGAAACAATCAATGCCCGGCGGGGCGCTAAGTGATATAATCTCGCATTTGAAAATTCGGGCGGCCTGTTCGGATCTGCTGCAAGGCCGTCTGAAATAAAGTTTCAGACGGCCTTGCATTTTGCGCCGCCTGCACACACATAGGGGCTTCAAGCCCTCTTCAGATTCTAAGGAAATCCCGCGCATGAACGCCATTGCAGACGTGCAATCCACCCGCGATTTACGCAACCTGCCGATTAACCAGGTCGGCATCAAAGACTTACGCTTCCCCATCACGCTCAATACCGCCGAAGGCACGCAGGCCACCGTTGCCCGCCTCACCATGACGGTTTTTCTGCCTGCCGACCAAAAAGGCACGCATATGTCGCGTTTCGTCGCCCTGATGGAGCGCCAAACCGAAGCACTGGGCTTCGAGCGCATGAAAATGCTTACCGAAGAAATGGTGTCGCTGCTGGATTCTCATTCGGGCAAAATCAGCGTGTCGTTTCCGTTTTTCCGTAAAAAAAGCGCGCCGGTGTCGGGCATACAGTCGCTGCTCGATTACGACGTAACGTTAACGGGCGAAATCAAAAACGGCGAATACAGCCACACGCTCAAAGTGCTGGTGCCGGTAACCAGCCTGTGCCCCTGCTCGAAAGAAATTTCGCAATACGGCGCCCACAACCAACGCTCGCATGTTACCGTAACCATCACCTGCGGCAGCGAAGTGGGCATAGAGGAAGTGATAGACTGCGTGGAATCGCAGGCATCGTGCCAGCTCTACGGCCTGCTCAAGCGCCCCGACGAAAAATTCGTTACCGAGCAGGCATATGAAAACCCGAAATTCGTCGAAGACATGGTGCGCGACGTCGCCACCCGCTTAATCGCCGACGGCCGCATCTGCGGTTTTACGGTGGAAAGCGAAAACTTCGAGTCGATACACAACCATTCGGCTTATGCCTATATAGCCTATCCTTAACCGGAAAGGCTTCCAAACGAAACAGGCCGTCTGAAATATGAACTGCACCCCAAAAGTTGGACACCCCCTCCAACTTTAAAAGGTGCAGTTTTCTTATGTCCAAATATACGCTAGATTTCAAATACCGAGCCGTACTCCATTACCACCAAGTGCACAGGCAACAGCGCACCGCAGACCATTTCAACATCTCACGCACCCACCTGTGCCGTTGGATCGCCGCCTACCGGCAAGGCGGTATCGCCGCACTTCAACACCCGCAGGCTGTCTCTATGAAGACCAAACGCAAAAACCCGTTTATCGTCGACAAACCCGACCATGAAAAAACCCAAGCGGAACTGAT
>JBHALY010000076.1:0-2857 GCA_041827905.1 Neisseria dentiae | reverse complement strand
TTCGTCGGGCAAAATCTTGATGCCGAGCACGGCATTGACGGGCTTGCCGACGGCGGCGGCGATTTTGCAGGGAATGCAGCTTCCGCTGCCGTCGGTGTAGCCGCCGTCGGAACCGCCGGAAGAGCCGCCCGAAAAGCCGTTCACGGTGGTTTTGGCGGGCGGAATCGGGCCGGATTGGCCGGGTATCATGGAAATCAGGGAAAGGGCGGTGGCAACGGCTTCTGCTTTCGCGGCGGGTTCGGGAGAAGACAGGGCCAATGCGGAGGAGGCAACGTCGGCAACCATACTCACCGCTTCAACCGGGCCGGCGGCGTTGGTAAGGGGCTCGGGCGGATTGGCCGAAGCGTTGGAAACGGCGGCGGGCGGGGAAGGCTGGGGGATCAGGATGCCGATGGTATTGCCTTTGGACATGATAGCGTTGTATGTAATTTAAACGACACGGATTTTATCAGAAAATAACGGGATATATGACTAATCGCTGAAACAAAAAAGAGGCCGCTGGAAATTTTTGAAAAGATGTGAAGATTTATAAAGTTAACGCCGGTTTAAAACAAGATAGGCCGCAAATAATTGCGGCCTATCTTGTTGATTTGTTTTGGTGGGTCCGGTGGGTTTCGAACCCACGACCAAGGGATTATGAGTCCCCTGCTCTAACCCCTGAGCTACAGACCCGGGTTATGCAAAGAGCGGTATTGTAAACATATTCTGCCGCCGGCACAAGGCTGCTTGAGAGCGCGGCGGGCAAATAAGGGCGGAAAGTTTTGCTATAATCGCCATCATTTTAGCCCGCATCCGGCAGGCCGCCTGAAACCGTTCGTAAATTTTCAGACGGCCTCGAAAGAACTTCAATGAAATATAACGACTTACGCGACTTTATTCAAAAGCTTGAACAAGAAGGCAAACTCAAACGCATCGGCATGCCGGTTTCGCCGCATCTGGAAATGACCGAAATCGCTGACCGCGTGTTGCGCGCCGAAGGGCCGGCTTTGCTGTTTGAAAACGCCGTGCGCGCCGACGGCAGCCGCTATGATTTTCCAGTGTTGGCCAATCTCTTTGGCACGCCCGAACGGGTAGCGATGGGTATGGGGGCGGACAGTG
Source organism: Neisseria dentiae (assembly GCA_041827905.1). GTDB lineage: Bacteria > Pseudomonadota > Gammaproteobacteria > Burkholderiales > Neisseriaceae > Neisseria > Neisseria dentiae_B. The sequence goes on along the minus strand of JBHALY010000076.1, from coordinate 1,759 downwards.
TGGCCAAATTGCGCGAAATCGGCCAAACGCTGGCCTATCTGAAAGAACCCGAGCCGCCCAAAGGCATCAAAGATGCGTTTGCCAAACTGCCTTTGCTGAAAGACATTTGGAGCATGGCGCCAAACGTGGTGAAAAAAGCGCCGTGCCAAGAGATTGTTTGGGAAGGCGAAGAAGTCGATTTAAACAAACTGCCGATTCAGCATTGCTGGCCCGAAGATGTCGCGCCTTTGGTAACTTGGGGTTTGACCGTTACGCGCGGCCCGCATAAAAAACGCCAAAACCTCGGTATTTACCGCCAGCAGTTAATCGGCAAAAACAAGTTGATCATGCGTTGGTTGGCGCATCGCGGCGGGGCGTTGGATTTTCAGGCGCATAAAAAAGCGCATCCGGGCGTGCCGTATCCCGTTGCCGTGGTGTTGGGATGCGATCCGGCCACTATTTTGGGGGCGGTTACGCCGGTGCCGGATACTTTGAGCGAATATCAGTTTGCCGGTTTGCTGCGCGGTTCGCGCACCGAATTGGTGAAATGTATCGGCAATGATTTGCAGGTGCCTGCGCGTGCCGAAATCGTGCTGGAAGGTGTGATTCATCCCGACGAAACCGCGCTGGAAGGCCCTTACGGCGACCACACCGGCTATTACAACGAGCAGGATTATTTCCCCGTGTTTACGGTCGAGCGCATCACCATGCGCGAAAACCCGATTTACCACAGCACCTACACCGGCAAACCGCCCGACGAACCGGCCGTGCTCGGCGTGGCCTTAAATGAGGTGTTTGTGCCGCTGTTGCAGAAGCAGTTTCCCGAAATCGTTGATTTTTATCTGCCTCCGGAAGGTTGTTCCTACCGCATGGCGGTGGTGAGCATCAAGAAACAGTATGCCGGCCACGCCAAGCGCGTGATGATGGGCTGCTGGAGTTTTTTGCGTCAGTTTATGTACACCAAATTCATCGTGGTGGTGGACGACGATGTAAACTGCCGAGACTGGAAAGAAGTGATTTGGGCGGTTACCACCCGCATGGATCCGGTGCGTGATACGGTGTTAATCGAAAACACGCCGATCGATTATCTCGACTTCGCCAGCCCCGTTTCCGGCCTCGGCGGCAAAATGGGCTTGGACGCCACCAACAAATGGCCGGGCGAAACAGACCGCGAGTGGGGCAGGGTAATCGAACGCGATGCCGCCACCGTGGCCAAGGTTGACGCCATGTGGCGTGATTTGGGTTTGTGATGTTGGATTGCCTGTTGGACGGCCTGAGACCTTTGCAAAACCGCCATCTGCGGCGCATTTCTGCGTTGTGCGCTGCTCGCTCGCTTGCCTATCTACTTGATATGTCTGCGCTCGCTGCGCTGCTACGCCTTGAACTGCATCCACATCTGGCGGTTTTGCAAAGGTCTCGACTTGATAGTTGTGTCGGAGTTTTTAAGCTAGGCTAAGAGCAGGCGCGCTGCATTTTGGTTTTGTTAATATTGTGGTTAATATTTGGCTGATTTGAAGGAAAAACCGGTTTTATCACTCAAGATGGCAAGCTGTTAAAGAGCAATTTACAGCCTACTGGATTTGCATGGAGAATCAAGTTTATTGAGTATGCAACAAGGCCGTCTGAAAACGAATGTTTGTTTTCAGACGGCCTGAGACCTTTGCAAAAAGTAGCCGGATATGACTCTCTTCATATCCGGCTACTTTGTATCTAAATTTCCGATTAAAAAACATCAAATCTCTACCCATTTCCCCTCTAAAACCCCTATTTCAAGGGTTTT
>JBHALY010000075.1:0-3446 GCA_041827905.1 Neisseria dentiae | reverse complement strand
CTCGGGCTTGACCCGAATATCTGGTATTTCTTTCTAAACAAAAAGATACTCGGGGCAAGCCCGAGTATGGCGGCGTTTGGGTATTTCAGACGGCCTGAGACCTTTGCAAAAATACCTTAAGGCCGTCTGAAATGTTTAAATCCCGTCATTCCCGCGCAGGCGGGAATCCAGATGGAAATATTGAAGTATTGATTAAACAAATACTTGAATGCCAAGCGTCTGGATTCCCGCTTGCGCGGGAATGACGGAAATCAGATTTTTCAGGTGGTAATTTGAATTTTACAAAGGTCTCGGCCTGCCCTAACCCCTCGGATGATGTTCCTGCACAATGCTTTTCAGCCGCTCGTTGGCAACGTGGGTGTAAATCTGCGTGGTGCTGATGTCGGCGTGGCCGAGCAACAGCTGCACCACGCGCAAATCGGCGCCGTGGTTGACCAAATGGGTAGCGAAGGCGTGGCGCAGGCCGTGGGGGCTGAGATGCTGTATGCCGGCGCCCTCGGCGTATTTTTCCACTATCATCCACGCCAGTTGGCGGCTGATGCCTGCACGTTTCTGGCTCACGAACAATTCGTCGCAAATGCGGTTTTTCAATAATTGCGGCCGCGCTTCGATCAAATAACGCTCTATCCAATACACGGCTTCGGCACCCAGCGGCACGATGCGCTGTTTGTCGCCTTTGCCGATGGTGTTGATGATGCCTTTGCCGAGGTTGGCTTCATTCACTTTCAGCCTCACCGCTTCGCTCACGCGCAGGCCGGTGGCGTAGATCAGCTCCAGCAGGGCTTTATCGCGCAGGCCGTGCGGCGATTCGGTGTCGGGCGCGTTCAACAGTGCCTCGATTTGCGCTTCGGTAATCAGTTTGGGCAGCGTTTGCGCCTGCTTGGGTGCGCTGAGGTGGCGGGTGGGGTTGTCGGTGCGCTGTTCGGTTTCGAGCAGCCAGCCGTAGAGCCGCTTGCAGGCCGACAGGGCGCGGGCCTGCGAGCGTGTTTTTTCATCGGGGTGGTAAACGGCGGCGGCCAAGTCGGTGCTTTGCGCGGTTTGCCAGTCCAAGCCCTGCGCGCGCAGGCGGCCGGCGACTTTTTCCAAATCGCGGCGGTAGGCATCGAGCGTGTTTTGGCTCAAACGGTGGTTCAGCCACAGGTGTTCGAGCAGGCGTTCGGCAAGGGTGTCGGGGTGTTTTTCAGACGGCATAACAGGGTTTCACAGGGCGGCCGTTACGATAATCAGGGTGACAACCGCAACAATGACCGCCAAAATGCTTAACATGGCGATTTTGGCGGTTTTGGCTTTAACCGCCGCCAGATGCGCTTCCGCCCGCGCTTTGCCGGCCTGCGCTTCGGCCAAAAGGATTTCCATCTCGGCCAGGCGTTTCTGTAAATCGGGTTGGGGGTTTTCGTTCATATCGTGGTGTTTGGTTATGTTTTTTTCAGACGGCCTGCACCGTTCGGCCAAACGGTTATATAGTGAATTCACTTACTTCAATACAAGGCAGCAAGGCGCAGCAACGCCGTAATGGAGTAAGCGAATTCACTTACTTCAATACAAGGCAGCAAGGCGCAGCAACGCCGTAATGGAGTAAGTGAATTCACTATATTTCCACGCCTTCGTGTTTCAGCAGCCAGCGTTTGATATTGAGCGCTTCACCCTCGCCGCTGGAAAAGCCGCCCAAACCGTGTTTGGCAACCACGCGGTGGCAGGGCACCACCAGCGCAAGCGGGTTTTTGCCACACGCACCGCCGACAGCGCGCGGATGGCTGCCGATTTTGCGGGCGATATCTTGGTAAGTCATCACCTCTCCGGCGGGGATTTCGGCAATCGCCTGCCACACTTTCCGCTGGTAGGCCGTGCCCTTCGTGGAAATTGGCTGGTTAAAGTTTTTCAGACGGCCTGCAAAATAGTCGTCGAGCTTGCGCTGCCATGCTTCGGGCAGGGGATACGGCGCATATTCGGGTTTGCCGGATAGGTGCAGTTCGAGCAGGTTGTTTTGCGCATCGAAAACCAGCGTGATATTGCCGAACGGGGCAGCGTACAAACAGGGGGAGCGGTTCATCATGTTTACTCAGGCCGTCTGAAAATTAGGGCGTGCCGTCATCATTTTATTTAAAAATATCAACGCACAATAACACGTTCAGACGGCCAAACCCAAACGCGCCGCCAGTTTTTCCTTTATCTGCGGCCACTCGGCGCGGATAACGCTGTACATCACGGTGTCGCGCACACTGCCGTCGCGGCGCGCCTGCTGGCCGCGTATCACGCCGTCTTTTTTCGCACCCAGCCGTTCGATGGCCTGCTGCGAGCGTGTGTTCAGGTTGTCGGTGCGCCAACCCACGGTTTGTGCGCCCAGCGTGTCGAAAGCGTGGCTTAACAGCAGGTATTTGCAGGTGGTGTTGACGCGGCTGCGCCAGTAGCTTTGCGCATACCATGTGTAGCCGATTTCCAAGCGTGCGGCGGTGGGGATGATGTCGTGGTAACTGGTGCTGCCGATGACTTTGCCGCTGCCCTCGTCTATCACGGCGAAAGCCAGGCGGTTAGGCGTGTGCAAGGCCGTTTGGATATAGGCGGCGGTTTCGTGCGGCTCGGGCACCGAGGTAAACACCAGCTGCCACAGTTCGCCGTCGGCTGCGGCTTCGCGCAAGCCGTGTTCGTGCTGCATGCCCAGCGGCTCCAGGCGGATGCCGTTCAGACTGAGGGTTACGGGTTGCGGAGTATTCATAGATATTGCTTTCAAGACAGGTTTTGCAGGGTTTCCAACACTTCCTGCGCATGGCCGGCCACTTTCACTTTGCGCCATTCGCGGATGATTTCGCCGTTGCGGCCGAGCACGAAAGTGCTGCGCTCGATGCCCAGCGATTCTTTGCCGTAGAGTTTTTTCAGTTTGATTACGTCGAACATTTTGCACACGGTTTCGTTGGCGTCGCTCAACAGCTCGAACCGGAAACCCTGTTTGGCGCAGAAATTCTGGTGCGACTTCACGCCGTCGCGCGAAATGCCTACTACGGTATAACCCAATGCCTCAAACTGCGCCAGGCGGGCGTTGAAATCCAAGCCTTCGGTGGTGCAGCCGGGCGTGCTGTCTTTCGGGTAGAAATACACCACCAGCGGCAGATGTTCGGACGACACGAAATCGCGGCCGGCGCTGGAAGGCAGGGTGAAGTGGTATGCCATATTTGCTCTTTCTTGCGGAAATGTTTTCAGACGGCCTTATCTTATCTTAGTTTCGGGCGGGTGCCAAAAGCCTTATATAGCGGATTAAATCTCCAATAAGGCAAGACGCCGGAGCCGCGGTACAAATAGTACACCAAGGCGGTGCATTATTTGAAATTCAACCCGCTATCGGCCGTCTGAAAATTCCGCCACGCCTTTACGCGCTCCTTTATAATGTGCGCAATTCGTCAAAAAAGGAAAAGCGAAATGGGCGTTTTGAACAGCTTGTTGGGCATGGCGGT
>JBHALY010000074.1:0-7746 GCA_041827905.1 Neisseria dentiae | reverse complement strand
AGATAATAAGATTAGGTTTATTAAAGATTATTTCTCTATTCGGCAGCCTGAATAGCACCCAAAATGTCCCTTAGAGAGATGCTACTCCAAAATAGCACCCATTTTGTCCCTTACGCCCGTATTTCAAACAGCCTGAAATCCTTGCCAAATTCATTCAGGCCGAAACCTTTGCCATTCCCCTGCCCGCAATCAGCAGCGCCGCCGCCTGCACCAGCAGCAACACCCACACCACGGCCGTCCAGCCGCCTTGCGCATACGCCAGCCCGCACAGCCACGAACCGAAGGTGCCGCCGCCGTAATAAGCCATGTAATACAGCCCCGAGGCCAGCGAACGGCCTTCCGTTACATTGGCCGCAATATAGCTGATGGTGGCCGCCTGCGTGATAAACACGCCCGACGACATCAACGCCAGCGCCGCCACCACCGCCGGCAGCGGCGCAAACAGCGTGCCCAGTACGCCCGCGGCCGACAAACCCACCGCCAGCAGAATCGTGCGGCGGCTGCCGAAGCGGTTGATCAGCCGCGCCGAAAGCGGCGTAATCACCATACCGATCAAATAAACCGCAAACAAATTGGCCAGGCTGCCGCTGTCGAGGCGGTAAGGCGCTTGCGCCAAATGCAGGTTGATATAGGTGAAACAGCCCACCAGCGAACACAAAACACATGCGCCGAGCAGGCAGGCCGCCACGACATAACGGTTTTTCAGATGGCCGGACAACGTGCGCAAGGCCGTCTGAAAATGCGGCTTGGGCACAAACCACCGCGACGCGGGCAACTGCCGCCACACAAACAGCGCCCCCGCAAAACTCAGCGCCGCCATCACATAAAACGCCGAACGCCAGCCCATCCACTCGCTCAAATGGCCGAGTAGGAAGCGGCCCATAAAACCGCCCAGCACCGTGCCCGCCACATAAAGCGACATCAGCCGCGTCATCGCTTTGCCGTCGAACTCTTCGCCGATATAGGCAATCAGCACCACCGTAATCCCCGGCACCGCCAAACCTTGCAGAAAACGGTAAAACATCATCTGCTCAATGGAAGCGGCCACCGCCAGCAGCGCGGTCGGCACGCCGAGAAACAGCAGCGAACCGACGATAAACACCTTGCGCCCGACGGCATCCGACAGCATGCCCATAAACGGCGACATCAGCGCCACGCCGAGCACCGTCGCCCCCACCGCCAACCCCGCCTGCACTTCGCTGGCCTGCAAATCGCGCACCAGCAGCGGCAGTACCGCCTGCACGGAATACACCTGCAAAAAGGCAAACACGCCGATTAAGGCAACGGCGAGGCGCAATAAAAAATCGGGGGAGCGGTTGTGTGTGGTCATAATCAAACCGGATTGGCTGCGGGTAAAAACGGCGCGGGCGCGGATCAAGCAAAACGGTTAAACATTATCCCGATTCTGCGCCCATTTCGGCCCGTGTGCCAGCACCTTATCATAAACCGGACAACCTTCAACATGCGCACCTTTCAGATAGCCCGTACTCATCAGAAACTCGTTCACAATCTCGCCGCCGACAAATTTAAAATGCCGCTTAAACAGCTTCACCCACTGCGCCAACTCCAGCGGATGATGCGCGTCGAGCCAATTTTTAAACGAACCGTATTCCTGCTGCAACCGCAAAATCTGCTGCGCATTGTGAATGGCCGCGTTGATTTTCAAGCGGTTGCGGATAATGCCCGCATCGGCAAGCAGGCGTTCGCGGTCGGCTTCGGTGTAGGCTGCCACCGCAGCGATGTCGAAGCCCGAATAGGCCGTCTGAAAACCCGCCTGTTTGTTTAAAATGGTCGTCCAGCTCAAACCCGCCTGATTGATTTCCAACACCAGCCGCCCAAACAGCTCGTTATCGCTTTCAATCGGAAAACCGTAGGCTTCGGCATGATAAGCCTTGTTGGGGTTCGCGCTGTTTTCAGGCAGCGCATTGCAAAATTCGCAGTAATTCATTTTCAGACGGCCTTCACAAAAAATTTTAAGATAACGCAAAATCCACCGCCGCCAGCGCGTGGATTTCGGCGCTGTCGAACACCGGCAGCGGGCACTCTGCCGGCTTCAGCAGCAGGCCGATTTCGGTGCAGCCGAAAATCACGCCTTGCGCGCCTTCGTTTTGCAAACGCGCAATCACGCGCAGGTAGTCGCGTTTGGCTGCTTCGGTAAAACGGTTGCGGCACAGCTCTTCAAAAATCACGCGGTGGATTTCGTGTTGCTCGCTTTCGGACGGCACCACGGTTTCCACACCCAGCCCGAGCATACGGTCGGTATAAAAACCGTCGCTCATGGTAAAGCGCGTTCCCAGTAACGCTACTTTGTGCAACCCCGCCGCTTTAACGGCAGCGGCGGTTACATCCACCACATGGATCAGCGGAATCCCCACCGCCGCCTCGATGGCAGGCGCCACTTTGTGCATGGTGTTGGCAGCCAATACCAATGCTTGCGCCCCCATACTTTCCAGCTTGCGCGCACTCTGCGCCAACATCATGCCCGCGCCCTGCCAGTCGCCCGCACGCTGCATGGCGGCGACGGTTTCAAAGTTTACGCTGTGCATCACAATGTCGGCGCTGCTGTTGGCGCCCAAACGGCGGTTGGTTTCGCGGTTGATAATCTGGTAATACGATACCGTGCTCTCGGGGCTCATGCCGCCGATAATGCCGAGGGTTTTCATGTTTCAGACGGCCTTTTGAAAAGTCGGAATAAAATATGGCCGGATATATTGAAGTTTTATAAAAAACAAAAAGATATCTGTTCCAATCCCGAATATAGCGCAAGTATTTAAAACTCAGGCCGTCTGAAAACAAACGGTTCAGACGGCCTTTTTTGTTGCGGCAGGTTTAGCCGATTTCGGCGGCGTATTGTTCGGCGCTCAGCAGGCCGTCCAAATCGGCGGCATTGGCGGGTTTGATTTTAAAGAACCAGCCTGCGCCGTAAGGCTCGCTGTTAGCGGTTTCGGGCGCATCCACCAGCGCATCGTTAACGGCCACGATTTCGCCTGCGATCGGCGCATACACATCAGAAGCGGCTTTCACCGATTCCACCACGCCCGCCTGCTCTTCGGCGGCCAGATTGGCACCCACTTCGGGCAGCTCTACAAACACGATGTCGCCCAACAACTCTTGCGCGTGCTCGGTGATGCCCACGGTTACGGTGCCGTCGGCTTCCAAGCGCAGCCATTCGTGGCTGGACACATATTTCAGTTCGGCGGGGATATTGCTCATGGTTTGATTCTCCATTGGTTTGAAAGGTTTAAAAAAGCAGCCGTTATTTTTCGCACTGCTTAGTGGTTTCATTATACCTGCCGCCTTCGTCGAGGCAGGCATCTTTGGCGCCGCAGCCCGCTAAAATAAGCATAAACGATATAGTGGGCAGCAACAATATTCTGCGCATGAAATTCCTTCAAAAATCATCATCGATATTTTCAGACGGCCTTAATCCGATGATTCGAGCCGTCTGAAAACATTTTAAAACTCGGTTTGCCCCATGCTTAAGGCGCGGAACGTTTCACCGTCGAAATGCAGGCGCGACACGCTGCTGTTGGGCGGAATCAGGTGGGCGGGCGCATCGGGCAGCATCGATTTCAGCAAGGCGGCAATCGCCATACCGTGCGACACCACTAGAATCCGGCCCTCGGCAGGGCTTTGCGATACGGCATGGCGCAAGCCGCGATACAGCCGTGCCAGCAACGCCTCTTCGGTTTCGGCGCGGCCTTCGGGATCTATCTGCCGCACGCCCTCTATCATCCGCGTGCTGTTGACATGGTGGAAGGTATGCAGCCAACTTTCGGTATCGGCAAAACCCAGCACCTGCGCCACTTTCCGGTGTGCCTCCGCCGCTACGCCGGCTTCGAAGCTGCCGAAATGGTATTCGCGCAAATCTTCCACCGCCGCCACCGGCAGCTGCTGCCCCGCACCCTGCAACACCAGCTGCGCCGTTTGCACGGCGCGCGGCAGGGTGCTGCTGAACGCGGCGTCGAAGCGATGGTTTTTCAGTTTGCCGCCCAAACGCTCCGCCTCCGCCCTGCCCTCTATGGTAAGCGGCGAATCGCACCAGCCCTGCATTCGGCCGGCAACATTGAATTCGGTTTGCCCGTGGCGGGTAAGGTAGATTTCCAAGTTCATGGTGTTTTCTTAAATCAAGAACGGATAGTGGGGGTTGAATGCAGGCCGTCTGAAAAGGTTTTCCGAAACTGCGGGTTCGCTTCAGATTGTTTTCAGACGGCCTGATCAAGCCAAAGGCCGTCTGAAAACAGACGCAGCGGTTTATTCGAACTGCTGCTTGCCATTACGCACGAACGGCAGCCTCAACACGCGCACGTCCACTTCTTTGCCGCGCATCAGCACTTTGGCCGCTTCGCCGTTAAAGTCTTTCGGCACGCGGGCGATGGCGATGGATTGCTTGAGGCTGGGCGAGAACACGCCGCTGGTGGTGATGCCGTTGCCTGCGTCGGTAATCACTTCCATATGGTCGCGCAGCACGCCGCCTTTGGCGAGCAAAAGGCCGACCTGTTTGTAGGCAACGCCTTTTTCTTTCAGGGCAACAAGCGCGGTTTTGCCGACGAAATCGCGGTTTTCGTCTTTCAAATCCACCGTCCAGCCCATGCCGGCTTCGAGCGGGCTGGTATCGTCGCCCATATCGTTGCCGTAGAGGTTCATGCCCGCTTCCATGCGCAGGGTGTCGCGCGCACCGAGGCCGCAGGGCTGCACGCCGGCTTCGCGCAGGGCGGTGAAAAAGGCGTTGGCTTCGCTGCCGGGCAGAATCACTTCCACGCCTTCTTCGCCAGTGTAGCCGGTGCGGGCGACAAACCAGTCGCCGCCCAAATCGGCGCCTTGGAATACGGCAAGGTTGTTCACGGTTTGTGCCCATTCGGGCTTCACTTTCAACAGTTTTTCAACGGCTTTGGGGCCTTGCACGGCCAGCATGGCCAAATCGTAGCGGGGGGTCAGTTTGATACCGAATTCGGCGCCGATTTTGGCAAACTGGGCGGAATCTTTCTCGCGGGTGGCGCCGTTGGATACGATGCGGTATTGCGTTTCGGCTTCGTTGGTGCGGTAAACGATTAAGTCGTCGATCACGCCGCCGTTGTCGTTGAGCATGGCGGAATACAGCGCTTTGCCGACAAAACCGAGCTTGGCCACATCGTTGGCAATCAGTTTGCGGAAAAAGGCTTTGGCTTGGTCGCCGCTAACGTCGGTTACCAGCATATGGGATACGTCGAACATGCCGGCATCGGTGCGCACGGCTTCGTGCTCTTGGATTTGCGAGCCGTAGTGAATCGGCAGCTCCCAACCGGCGAAGTCGATTAATTTGCCGTTGGCGTCTTTATGGGCTTGGTTGAAAGGTGTGGTTTTGAGGGCGGTCATGTCTCGGTTCTCCATAGGTTAAGGATGGCGTTTGCTTTGCACGCGACCCTATCTGTCCTTGAACCTGAGATTTTCGGCTTTTCCGGTTGCAACGGAAACACAGGCCGTCTGAAACCGGCTTGTGCGCCTGAACCCGTTTCGATGCCGCTTCGGGCTTGGGTTTTCAGACGGCCTTCTCCCCTTCGGTGGGCGCAGCCGCGCCGCTCTCCAGATGTTTGTGATGGTGTGTACAGTCCTTTTGCCTGAGCGATTTAAGGGTGTCTGCGCCTTCGGCGGCTGCGGCACAATCGGCCGCAACGCTCTCCTGCACACTTTTTGGATTATGGCGTTAATCCCGCCCCGGGGCAAGGGTATTCTTTACGTTGGCGGAATAAAACGGCTATGCCTGTTTTATTCAGACGGCCTGAAACAATAATGCCGCCTAAAACAACAGGCATTTTCACAGATTATTTTAAAAAAATATGTTTTTTAAACTATTGTGCGTTAAGTTAAATTATCTTATATTAAGGCCGTGTTTCAAGCAAAAGCACTATAGTGGCTTCAATTTAAAACAGTACAGCGTTGTCTCGCCTTGCCGTACTACCTGTACTGTCTGCGGCTTCGCCGCCTTGTCCTCTTTTAAATTTAAGCCACTATAAAATAAACAACCGCGATAAGAAGAAAGGGCTCGACATGGCACAAATCACTTTAGACAAAACCGATCTCAAAATTCTACAGGTGTTGCAGGAAAACGGCCGTTTAACCAATGTGGAGCTTTCCGAACGCGTAGCCCTGTCGCCCTCCCCCTGTTTGCGCCGCCTGAAACAGCTTGAAGACGCGGGCATCATCCGCCAATACGCCGCGCTGCTCTCGCCCGTGTCTGTGAAGCTCGGCCTGCAAGCGTTTATCCGCGTGTCGATCGATAAAGCGGTGGAAGCCCGCGACGACTTCTCTGCCGCCGTGCAGAAATGGCCCGAAGTGTTAAGCTGCTTTGCGCTCACGGGCGAAACCGACTATCTGCTGCACGCCTTCTTCACCGATATGAATGCGTTTTCGCATTTCGTGCTCGACACCCTGCTCTCCCACCCCGGCGTGCAGGATGCGAAATCGAGCTTCGTGCTGAAAGAAATCAAAAATACCACCGCGCTGCCGCTGGGGCATTTGCAGCAGGATTAAACCGGCACCGCCAACTGCAAACAGGCCGTCTGAAAGCGTTCAGACGGCCTGTTTGCTTTCCGCCCTGTTCACACCACCGCCAAAAAACCTTATGATTGCGAACCATTATTAAAAAGCGCCGCAACCATGCCTGCCAGCAACGAAACCGTAACCGCCCATACCCGCCTGTGGCTCGAAAAAGCCGTTATCGGCCTGAACTTGTGCCCTTTCGCCAAAGCGCCTTATGTGAAAGGGCTGGTGCGGATAAGCGTCAGCCGTGCCAAGCATCTCGACGGCTTTTTAGAAGATTTGGACCGCGAACTGCAACTCATCGGCAGCGCACCGCCCGAAGAAATCGAAACCACGCTGCTGGTTCACCCTGATTTGTTCGGCGATTTTCTGGTGTTTAACGATATGCTCGATTTGGCCGATCAAGCCGTTGCCGACAACGGTTTGGAAGGCGTTATCCAAATCGCGCCGTTCCACCCCGATTTCCGTTTCGAGGGCACCGAAGCCGACGACATCACCAACTACACCAACCGCTCGCCCTATCCCACCCTGCACCTGATACGCGAAAGCAGCATCAGCAAAGCCGCCGAAGCCTTTCCCGATGCCGAAGCGATTTTCGGGCGCAATATGGCGCTGCTGGAAGAAATGGGGCAGCAGGGTTGGGATGCGTTGCAGATTCCGCGCTGCCCGCATCATAAAAAATAGAGAACACAAAAAATAAGGGAAAACATGATATTACGTTCGATTTTCTGGCTGTTTGGCGTCGTTGCCCTGCTACTGGGCATTATCGGCATCTTTCTGCCCGTGCTGCCCACCACGCCGTTCGTTATCCTCGCCGCTGCCTGCTGGGCGCGCGCCTCGCCGCGCTTTCACCGCTGGCTGCACCAACACCGCGTTTTCGGCCCCATGGTGCGTGATTGGGAAGAACGCCGCGCCGTGCCCCGCCGCGCCAAATACTTGGCCTTTACGATGATGACGCTTTCGTGCGGCTGGCTGCTTTACCGCTTTCCCGAACAATGGTGGTGGAGCACCGCCTCGGCGCTGTTCTGCTTTGCCGTGGCCGTGTGGATGTGGCGGCTGCCCGATGCCTGAATTGTAAAGATTCCGGCCCGCCGCAAACCGCCAATAATCAAGGCCGTCTGAACATTCAGACGGCCTTTTCATCACAACACCCCTACCTTAACGGCGGTCATCGGGGCGCGGTGCCGGTTTGTGCTGCTGCACGGGCGGTTTTTTCTTGGCTTTTTT
>JBHALY010000073.1:0-8330 GCA_041827905.1 Neisseria dentiae | reverse complement strand
TGCGGTTCATATTGGAAAACATGCACGGCAGCGATACGGCGGTGGCGGTGCCGCAAGAAGATACATCGGGATAGTTGATCACGCCGGCAGTTTGCTTCAGCTCGGGCGTGGTATCGGGCGCGCCGGGGTTCAACCCCCAGTTTTGCGCGCGGGTGGTTTCGCCCGCCACCAACACCAGCAGGCGCTTGCGATCGTGCGGTGCGGCATTGCGTTTGGCATCGTTGCCGATGATTTCAAACGGGCGGTTGGCATCGTAGGCGCTGTGGGCGGTTTTGATACCTGCACCGATCAGGTTGGTGGGGGTAATCTGGTGGCTGATTTTGGAGTGGTTGCGGAAAAACGAGGCGTAATGCGAATACGATGTTGCCGCCAACGCGCCGATAACGGCCAGCGATGCGGCTGCGCTCAAAACGCGCCAGCCCAGCGCTTTATACCATTTGGTTGCATGCCGGATTTTGCCGTAGCGGGCGTACAGCACGGCCGGCAACACGCCGGTGAGCGCCACCCACAGCATGAATTTCCACGAAAGCCATGCGCCGGCTTCTGCCGGATTGGTTTGCAGCAGGTTTTGAATCATATCGGCATTGAAAAAAATGTTTTGCGTCATCACCGCAAACGACGCGCCCGCTCCGGCAAGCAGCAGCAAGGGGATGGTGAGCCGGTGCAGCTTGGGCCAGAACAAAAGCTGCATAATCAGGTTCATGGCGACCACCAGAAACAGCGGCATGGTGAGTATCAGCAGCCAGTCGCCGGTTTGGAAAACCGACCGCCAATAACCGATGTTGAACACGACGGCGACATAAAGGCTGAACAGGAAAACGGCGCGGTTGGCAGTAAAACGGAAGTGCATGGAGAACGCTTGCTTTGGGATAGTCAGATTAACGAGTGGGCGATTGTCCGCCGGCATGATTAAGGCATTCTTAAGGCATAAACAAAGTTGGAAATATTTTGATAAGACGGCTTTTTTAGAAATTTCTAACAGCCCGATTTGAAAATATTTATCAATAAAATCAATTTATTATTTATTATTTTCAGGCCGTCTGAAAAAAATTGGCGGCTTTAAGGTTTGCTTAAGACGGGTTTGTTTTAATGGCACCACAGCAACAAAGAGCTGTTTCATTTTCCCCTTATCAATCATTTTGAATAACCCGTTTCCCACAAGGAGCACACCATGTTGAAACAAACCCTTTTCGGCCTGATGGCCGCCGCCGTATCCTTAACCGCTTTTGCCGAAACCACCTGCACGGCCTACCCAAAAAACGAGCAGATTCCGCCCGCGAAATTCCAAGAGCAGCTCAAGCAGCAGGGCTACCAAATCATGAAATTCAAACAAACCAAAGGCAATTGCTACGAAATCTACGGCAAAAACAAAGAAGGCAAGAAAGTTGAAATCTATTTCGACACCAAAACCGGCAAACCCGTGAAAAGCGAAATCGACGATTAATTTCAGACGGCTTTCACACCGTTATATACGCAGAACCAAGCAGGCCGAGACCTTTGCAAAACCCCCATCTGCGGCGCATTTCTGCGTTGTGCGCTGCTCGCTCGCTTGCCTAACTACATGTTATGTCTGCGCTCGCTGCGCTGCTACGCCTTGAACTGCATCCGCATCCGGGGGTTTGGCAAAGGTCTCAGGCCGTCTGAAAAAAACTTTTCAGACGGCCTTGAAACACCGAGAAAGGACGTATCATGCAAACCGTTAAAGTATGGGATTTACCCGTGCGCCTGTGCCACTGGGGGCTTGCCGCCTGCGTGCTGGCGAACTTGGCGTTTACCGAAGAGGGCGGCGACATCCACGAATATGTTGGCTATACTGCCGCCGGTATTGTTGCCTTCCGCCTGTTGTGGGGCTTTATCGGCAACCGTTACGCCCGTTTCAGCGATTTTTTCCCCACCCCTTCGCGCCTGATGGAACACGGCCGCAACATCGCACGCCGCCGGCCCGACACCCATCTCGGCCACAACCCTTTCGGCGCACTGATGATGTTTGCCCTGTGGGCGGCGGTTATCGGCCTGGGCGTGAGCGGCTACCTGATGACGACCGACCGCTTCTGGGGCGACGAAACCGTAGAAGAAATCCACGGTTTTCTGGCCGACAGCCTGATTCCGCTGATTGCCCTGCACGTTACCGCCGCGCTGGCCATGTCGTTTCTGAGCAAAACCAATCTGGTGCGCGCCATGATTACCGGCAAGAAAAACGTGCCCGACGATGCCTTCGTCCGGCCGCAGATTTTTGATAAAGATTAAAGCCTTAACCATTCAGTTAAGCGCCCCCGATAAAGTTTTCAGACGGCCTCACCATCAGGCCGTCTGAAAACACACCACCGAACACACAACCGAACAAGGCTGCCATCATGCGTATCCTCTTAATCGAAGACGACCCCCACATCGGCGACGGCCTCTATCACGGCCTCACCAAACACGGCTTTACCGTCGATTGGCTGAAAAACGGCAAACACGGCCGCGACGCCCTTTCCAACGCACCTTACGATGCCGTGGTGCTCGATCTCGGCCTGCCCGACATCGACGGCATGGACATTCTCGCCGGCTGGCGGCAGCAGCGGCACAACACGCCCGTGCTGATACTCACCGCCCGCGACGCCCTGCCCGACCGCCTGGCCGGCCTCAACGGCGGCGCCGACGATTATCTGTGCAAACCCTTCGCACTCGACGAAGTTGCCGCCCGCCTGTCGGCACTGGTGCGCCGCAGCCAAGGCCGCGCCGCTTCGCTGATCGAATACGGCAGGCTGAAGCTCGACACCTCCGCCAAATCCGCCGAGCTGGCCGGCGAGCCGCTCACCCTCACCCAGCGCGAATACGTCCTGCTCGAAATGCTGCTCTCGCAACCCAAACACATCCACAGCCGCGCCCAAATCGAAGACAAACTCTACGGCTGGGATCAGGAAGTCGAAAGCAACGCCGTAGAAGTGCACATCCACAACCTGCGCAAAAAAATCGGCAAAGACTTTATCCAAACCCGCCGCGGCCTCGGTTACCAAATCGGAACCGCACCGTGAAATTTTTTTGGAATATGTATCCCGCCACCAGCCTGCGCTACCGCCTGTTTGTTTATATCAGCGGCGGGCTGCTGGCTTTATGGCTGTTTTCGGTTACCGCCGGCAGCCTCTCCTCGCTGCACGAAATCAACGAAGCCGCCGACAGCCAGATGGCGCAGCTTGCCCAAACCCTGATGCAGGTGTCGCACGACAACGACGCCGTGCGCAATATCGTCGATATCGAAACCCTGCTCGCCAGCAACCACGGCGACGCTCAAACCAGTAACTACGGCTTTGCCGTGTGGGACAAAAACGGCAGCCTCTTAATGGCCGACCGACACGGCAAAGAAATTCCGCTTCAGACGGCCTCAGGTTTTCGGAATAACCATCCGGTGTGGCAAAGCGGTGCATGGCGTTATCTCTACCTGCACGACAAAATCGACGGCCGCACCGTTGCCGTGTCGCAACGCTTAAAAGAGCGTCTTTCCATTGTTGCCAGCGCTGTCGGCGCACAATTGACCGTTTCATTCTTAGCCTTACCCGTTTTGCTGCTGTTGCTTTATTTCGGCATACGCCGCGGCTTGGAACCGCTCGACAACCTTTCCGCCGAACTGCGTACCCGCGATGCCGACAGCCTGCACTCCGTTTCCGAAAACGTGCCCGCCGAAGCCCTGCCCATGGTGCAGTCGCTCAACGGCCTGCTCACGCGCGTATCGGCCGCCATCGGCCGCGAACGCCGCTTCACCTCCGATGCCGCCCACGAATTGCGCAGCCCGCTGGCCGCCCTCAAAGTGCAAGCCGAAGTGTTCGCACTGAGCAACGAGCGCGAACAGCCCTACCACTTGGCCAAAATGTACGAAAGCATTGCCCGCGCCCAACGCCTGACCGAGCAACTCCTGGTGTTGTCGCGCATCGACCCGCTGAACGAAGTGCCCGATGCCGAACCCGTCAACTGGCAGCAGGTTGCCCACCAAGCCCTGAAAAGCGCCAATCTGCAAGCCCGCGAAAAGCGCGTGCGCCTGCAACTGGACAGCCCCTGCGGCATCGAAAACGCCCTGCCTCTGCACGGTAACGCCGTATTGCTCGAGCTGATGCTGCGCAACCTGCTCGACAACGCCGTGCGTTACAGCCCCGAAAACAGCCGCGTATCGCTCACCCTCAACCGCGACGGCATCTGCGTGTGTGACGAAGGGCCGGGCATTGCCCCCGAACACATGATGCGTATCTGCGAACGCTTCTACCGCCCGGCCGGCCAAACCCAGCAGGGCAGCGGTTTGGGTTTGTCGATTGTAGAAAGTATCGCCGCCCTGCACGGCCTGCGGCTGGATTTGAAAAACCGCCCCGAGGGCGGTTTGTGTGCGGGTTTGGAAAAGGCCGTCTGAAACACCCAATTACCGTCATTCCCGCGCAGGCGGGAATCCAGTTGTTTTTTCGCAAGCTATTGAAATAAAACAATTGATAGTTTTAAGGCTGGATTCCCGCCTGCGCGGGAATGACGAGACACAAACGTTTTCAGGTTTGAGTTGGTTGTTTGCAAAGGTTCTCAGGCCGTCTGAAACGCCCGGCCGCCGTCATACTCGGGCTTGGTCCGAGTATGACGTAACGGTTACTAAACAAGCGGTTTTACCAACAAAAAACGGCTGCGCATATAACGCAGCCGTTACCGTATGTTTCACCATACCGGTTGATCAGTTCGAACCCACTTTGATTTTCTGCCACAGGTTTACGGTGAGTTTCTTCGCATCGCCTTCCATCTGCGGCATTACGAAGCCGTTTTTCATATCGTCGGCGGTCGGGAAAATCGAACGGGTGGCCACCAGTTTGGGATCCATTTTCTCGCGCGCGGGCAGGCTGGCGGGGGCGAACGTTACCGCATTGGCGTTTTTCGCCGCAACTTCGGGCTCCAGCGTGTAGTTGATGTATTTGTGCGCATTCAGCACGTTTTTCGCATCGGCGGGAATCAGCCAAGATTCGATCCAGAAACCCATGCCTTTGGGCGTGAGCACTTCGATGCCGACGTTGTTTTTCACTTCTTCCGAACGCGCTTTGGCCATATTCAGGTCGCCGCCGTTACCGGCCGCCAAACATACGTCGCCGCGCGCCAGCTCGTCGATAACCGAGGGGCTGAAGCGTTTCACGTCGGGGCGGATGACCTGCAACACGCCGGCGGCCGCCTTGATGTCTTCGGCATTGCTGCCTTTCGGGTCTTTGCCCAGATAGTTCAACACAATCGGGAACATTTCAGACGGCGTGTCCCACAGCGCGATACCGCAGGATTTCAGTTTGTTGGTGTATTCGGGTTTAAACAGCAGATCCCAGCCGTTTTCAGGCAGCTGGCCGCCCAACACTTCTTTGCCCTTGGCGGTAATCGCCAAAGTGTTCACGCCCGAGAAATAAGGCACGGCATATTCGTTGCCCGGATCGGCGGTTTCGAGCATTTTCAAAAGCTCGGGATCGATGTTTTTATAGTTGGGGATTAAGTCTTTATGTATTTTCTGATAGGCGCCCGCTTGGATTTGGCGCGGCAAAAAGGCGATGCCGGGCACCACCAGATCGTAGCCCGACTTGCCGGTCAGCACTTTGGCCTCCAGCGTTTCGTTGTTTTCATACAGGTCGTAAGTGAGCTTCAAATTGTTGGCTTTTTTAAAGTCTTCAACGGTGCTCTCGTCAACATAGTTCGACCAGTTGTAGATATTGAGCGTATCGGTAGCGGGCAGGCCGTCGGTGGCAGCAGCGGCAGAACCTGCATCTGCTTGAGGTTGGGCGGGTTTTTGCTCGCTTTGGCCGCCGCAGGCTGCCAAAGACAAGGCTGCGATAACGGCTAATACAGATTTTTTCATACGGGTTGGTTTCCTAATGAAAGGGTTGAATAAACGAAAAACCGCTGCCCCATAAAAAACCCCGGCGGCGGCGCGGGCTATTGTAAAGGAATGCTTAATAAAAATCAAAGTGATATGTATGTTTTCTTTGCGCCGCCGCATACGGGACGCAAAGGCCGTCTGAAAACGGCAGGTAATAACGGAGCTGTCGTTTTTCGGGCAGGCTTCTGCAAACGGAAAGCGGCAGTCGGTGAAAACACTTGCACAGATAAGGCTAAGTATTTAAAATTACGCGTTTACGAAATTAAATTTTGATTTTTATCAGGAGACATTCAATATGGCCAACAGCGCACAAGCCCGCAAGCGTGCCCGCCAGTCGGTTAAACAACGTGCCCACAACGCCAGCCTGCGTACTGCCTTCCGCACTGCGGTTAAGAAAGTATTGAAAGCGGTTGAAGCCGGCGACAAAGCCGCCGCACAAGCGGTTTATCAAGAGTCGGTAAAAGTAATCGACCGTATTGCCGACAAAGGCATTTACCACAAAAACAAAGCAGCCCGCCACAAGAGCCGCCTGTCTGCCAAAATCAAAGCTTTGGCTTAAGCCGGTTTCGGCGCAGTGTCTGCTTTCCGCCACGGCGGAATGCGGAACGTTGCTTGAATACAATGCCCCTGAAGAGCGGATATCGAGCCTTTCGGGGCATTTGCTTTTTGTTTGGCACAAGGGTAAATTAGACCGCCGAACGGCATTGGAACCAGTGCGCATTCCGTCTTAACTGCTTGAGCAGCAATGGTTTCAGACGGCCTAAACATACCCGACACGCCCAAAGGTAGCCCATATGAATTGGAAACATTTCGTTGCAGCCGGAGCCGGTTTGGCGGCATTTTCTTCCGCCGCATTCGCCGAAAACAGCAATGCCGCGCTGCAATGCACGCTGATACAAGACAACGCCCTGCGACTGGCCTGTTTCGACAAAATCTATGCCGCCCAATTTCCACCGCAAACACCGCCGGTGGCCGAAAAGCAGCCGCCCAAGGCGGTGGATTTGGTGAAATCGGTGGATAAGAGTTTGGCTAAAAAAGAGCCTACGGTTGTGTTCAGCCAAAGCGACACCGGCAGCGAACCCACCGAAGCCCTGCTCGATGCGGCCGATGCCTACACGCCGCTGAGCCTGATGTACGATTTGGATCAAAACGACGTGCGCGGCATCTTATCGGTGCGCGAACACAATCCCATGTATCTGCTGCCCGCCTGGTATAACAGCAGCCCCAACCGTTATCCTGAAACCTCTACGCGCGGCGTAACCGACGACGTCCGCGCCACAGACCAGAAACGGCTGGAAGCGAAAATGCAGGTGTCGTTCAAAACCAAACTGCTGGAAGATTTGTTCCGCACCCGCTCCGACGTGTGGTTCGGCTACACCCAAACCGCGCACTGGCAGTTGTGGAACCAAGGCGAAGAATCCGCCCCGTTCCGCAACAACGATTATTCGCCCGAAGTTTTCATCACCCAGCCCGTGAAGGCCGACCTGCCCGGCGGCGGCAAGCTGCGTATGCTCGGCTTGGGCTTCGTGCACCAATCCAACGGCCAGAGCCGCCCGATGTCGCGCTCGTGGAACCGCTTATACGGCATGGCGGGTATGGAGTGGGGCAAGCTGACCGTGATTCCGCGGTTGTGGGTGCGCGCGTTCGACCAAAGCGGCGATAACGACGACAACCCCGACATCACCGACTACATGGGCTACGGCGATTTGAAACTGCAATACCGTTTCAACGACAAGCAAACCGTTGCCGCCACCATGCGCTACAACCCCAAAACCGGCAAAGGCGGTGTGCAGGCCGACTACACCTTTCCGATTAAAGGCAAGCTCAAAGCCTATGTGCAGGGCTACCACGGTTACGGCGAAAGCCTGTTGGACTACAACCACAAGCACAACAGCATAGGCTTCGGCGTGATGCTCAACGATTGGGACGGTTTTTAAACACCCTATTCGCGGCAAACACTCGTTTCTTACTGCCCGAGCGCGTATAATGGCGCGTTCGGGCAGTATTTACCGTTTACCACATATGGAATACCGATATGGCAAAAAATGCGGCTGAAAGCGGCGGCATCTCTAAAGCATTGAAAAAATACCTGATTACGGGCGTTTTGGTGTGGCTGCCGATAGCCGTAACGGTGTGGGTGATTACCTACATCGTTTCCGCATCCGACCAACTCTTCCAGCTTTTGCCCGAAAAATGGCAGCCGGCCAGCCTGATGGGCTTCAACATTCCCGGCTTGGGCGTGATTGTGGCCGTGATGGTGTTGTTTATCACCGGCCTGTTCGGCGCCAACGTGTTGGGCAGGCAGATTATCGCCGCGTGGGACAATATGCTTGGCCGCATTCCCGTGGTGAAGTCGATTTATTCCAGCGTGAAAAAGGTTTCCGAATCGCTGTTGTCCGACAACAGCCGTTCGTTCAAAACCCCCGTGTTGGTGCCGTTTCCGCAACCGGGCATCTGGACCATCGCTTTCGTG
>JBHALY010000072.1:0-8558 GCA_041827905.1 Neisseria dentiae | reverse complement strand
TCCGCAGCCGCCAAGTGTGAAGGAGCGAACGATGACCGAACAAGAAATCCGCACCATCCTTACCGATGCCCTGGTCAACCTGTTTGAAATCGAACCCGAACGCATCACGCCCGAAACCAATCTTTATGAAGATTTGGAAATTGACAGCATCGACGCCATCGACTTAATCGACCACATCAAACGCGAAACCGGCCGCAAACTGCAAGCCGACGATTTCCGCAGCGTGCGCACCGTGGAAGACGTGGTGCAGGCCGTGTTGCGCAAAGACGCAGGTTCGGCATAACGGCAACACCGGCGGCCGTTTGACCCTGCCCGCTTTTCAGACGGCCTGATTTTTATAGCCAACCAGCTTAAGAAAAATTACATACGCCATACTCGGGCTTGACCCGGGTATCTCATGTTGCCGAAGCTTAACAAGTATAGTGAATCCACTGAATTTCCATTACGGCGTTGCTGCGCCTTGTCGTACTATTTGTACTGTCTGCGGCTTGCTGCCTTGTACTGAAAATTAATTGGATTCACTATAGTTTAACGATACATTATGAGGCCGTCTGAAATGAAAGTCTTCGGTCGGGTTTTTTTGGCGCTTGTCAGCATTTTCTACCCGTTGTTGTGGTATTACGGCCGCGACAACGGTATCTTTTTATGGCTGGCCGCCGCCATGTGCGGTCTGTGGCTGGTGCGCGCCGTGTTGCAGAAAACCCGCGCCCAGCGCACCGTGTCGCTGCTGTTGGCCGCTTTTTTCGCCGCCGTTATCGTTTTCAGACGGCCTGATTCCATGTATTGGTATCCCGTGGCCGTTTCCCTGCTGATGCTCGCCGTGTTCGGCGCCAGCCTGTTTGCCGAGCAAACCCTGATCGAGCGCCTCGCCCGCCTGCAACACCCCGACCTGCCGCCCGAAGGCGTGCGCCATACCCGCCGCGTTACCCGAATCTGGTGCGGCTTTTTTATCTTCAACGCCGCCGCCGCCGCGCTGCTGGTATGGTCGGGCAGACACGAATGGTGGGCGCTTTACACCGGTATCGTTTCGTATATTTTGATGGGCGTGCTGTTTGCGGGCGAGTGGATTTACCGCAAAACCGTGCTGAGGGTTTGAGGCCGTCTGAAAAGATAATTGACTGGTGTAGGTTGGGCTTTTAGTCCAGCAATTTTCAATAAAACAAGGATAACTCCATACAGGGAAAAATAAAAATGAAATCAATACAGCCCTTATTTATTATTATCTTATCTGTGATTGCCCCTTCATTGTTCCTAGCAGGCGTTGTATTTGGGCATTACTTTTCTGAAAGTCAGGTATTAATAGCAGATTCAATTTCGTCATGGGTATCAGCAGTTGCAACAGTTGCAATTGCAATACTTACTTTCATTTTAGCAAAAGAAACTTGGCATTTGAGAGAGGCACAGATAAGCCAATTAGAAGAATTAAAGCGTGAAAATTTTCGACCGAATATTGGTTTTCAATTGGAACCAAACCCGGTAAGTATGCAGTTTATGGATGTTCAAGTTAATAATCTGGGCAAGGGAATTGCAAAAAAAGTAAAATTTTCATTTTATGGAAAAGATGGCTTAGAAATTAGTGATGGTGAAAATATTATAGTAGATAAAATTTTGTCTTTATCAATGTTTAATAAAGGTATTGAATCCATTGGGATAGGGCAAAAATTATCTAGTTTTTTATTTAGTTTCATTGATTTAGAAAGAGAAACTGAAGCTGTAAATATTTTTGATATATATTTTGATTTAAAAATCACGTTTGAAGATATTAAAGGAAATAAATATGAAAATATATTTGCTGTTGATTTTTCCCAATATGACGGAATTAGTACGGTAGGAAGAAGTGATACGAGTAGTATTTATAGAATTTCAGAAGAAATGGAAAAAATAAGAAAATTAATTGCCAATACTAGTTCCTCAGGAAGATTTAAAGTAGATGTTTTTGATACGCATGACAGGGAAATGGAAGAAAAAAATAGTCAAATGATGCGTCAACGTTGGCAACAATCAAGATTAAATAAATAATATGATCAAAAACCATGCATAAACTTACCCAAATCCTATCCCCAACCTTACCCCAAACCGACTTAACCGCCGCCAACCCCGCATGGACGCGCGCCGATTTCAACCGTGTGGTGTTTTATATTTCAGGCCGTCTGAAAGCGCAGCGCGTGCAAACCGCCGCCTTGTGGTGTGAAGACGCCGCGCTGTTTGCCTGCGCCATGCTGGCCGCCTGGCACGCGGGTGCGAAGGTGTTGCTGCCGCCGAATTTGGCGCGCGAAAACGCGGCTTGGGGCGGCACGGCGGATATCTGGCTAACCGACGCGCCGCATGAAAAAGCGTTTTCAGACGGCCTTGAAAACAAGGTTTGGGATATCCGCACCTTGTTGGCAGCCGTGCCATCGGAAGCCGAAACGCCGGCCGATTGGCAGATTCCCGCAGGCGCCGAAGCCTGCCTGAAAACTTCAGGCTCCAGCGGCAAAGCGCAGATTATGGTGAAAACCGCCGCGCAGATGGAAGCCGAAGCGGCGGCGTTGGCCGAAGCCGTGCCGTTTGCGCGCGAAAAACCGACCGTTATCGGCAGCGTCAGCCCGCAGCATATGTATGGCTTCACTTTCCGTTTCGCGCTGCCGCTCACGATGGGCTGGACGCTCGACCGGCCGCAGAACGTGTATCCCGAAACCCTGCTGGCCGCGGCCGCCGCTTATGAAAAAACGCTGTGGATTGCCAGCCCGGCGGTGCTGAACCGTTTGGGCGAAGCGCGCAATTGGCAGGCGTTGCAGGGCCGGGTGGCGGGTATCGTGTCGGCCGGCGGCGTGCTGCCCGAAGCCACCGCCGATTTGTTGGAACAACACGCCGTGCGCCCGTTTGAAATCTACGGCAGTACCGAAACCGGCGTGATTGCTTCGCGCCGGTTTGAGCGCGAATGGCAGCCGTTTGCCGCCGTGGCCATCGGCCAAAGCGAAGACGGCGCCTTGTGGGCCGAATCGCCGTGGACGGCGGGCCGTTTCCAAACCGCCGATTTGATCGAGCAGCGAAACGACGGCTTTTTGTTGCTCGGCCGCCGTGACCGCATCATCAAATTCGAAGACAAACGCGTGTCGCTCAACCAAATCGAACACGACCTGCTCGCCCACGAATGGGTGGCCGACGCTTTCTGCGCCCCGCACCCGCAGCATAAGCGGGTGGCCGTGTGGGCGGCGCTGAATGCCGCAGGCATCGAAGCTTTGCGGGACAAGGGCAGGGCGCAGGTGGCCGCCGCGCTGAAAACGCACTTGGCCGCCACGCAGGACACCGTCGCCCTGCCGCGCTACTGGCGTTTTGCCGATGCGCTGCCGCGCAACGCGCAATCGAAAATCACCGCCGCCGATTTTCAGACGGCCTTTACGCAGGCACAAACCGCGCCCGAATGGCGGGAATGCCTGTCTGAAAACCCCGCTGCTTACCGCTTCGAAGGCCGCGTGCCGCTGGACTTGGCGTATTTCGGCGGCCACTTCGCCAATTTTCCGCTGGTGCCCGGCGTGATCGAGCTGCAATGGGTACGCGATTTGGCCGCACGCTTCGACTGGGGCCGCCGCAGCATCGTGCGCGTGGAAAACCTGAAATACCAGCAGTTCGTGCGCCCGAACGACACCGTGTCTGCCGAACTGAAATACGACGCCGAAAAAGGCAAACTGACGTTTAAGCTGGAAAACGGCGAGGCGGCATGCGCTTCGGGGCGGATGGTTTTTGGGGAATTCGAGGCCGTCTGAAAGGTTAGCGATTCCCATAATCCTATAATTTATTTTTCAGGCAGGTATCGTTGCTAAATAAACAAATGATAAACATGAAAACCCTAGCTCTCATCCCCCACTACAACCACCCGGCCACCGTTGCCCGGGTGGCCGAAGCGGTGCGCGCTTTCGGTTTGGACGTATTGATTGTTGACGACGGCTCGCGGGCGGACTGCAAGCCGGTGTTGGAAGAAACGGCGCGGCGGCAAGGTGTGGCGGTGCTGTACCGCGCAGTCAACGGCGGCAAGGGGGCGGCGGTGAAAGACGGGTTGGCTTATGCCGAGCAACACGGCTACACCCATGTGTTGCAGGTGGATGCCGATGCGCAGCATTGTTTGGACGACACCGCCAAGCTGCTGCAAGCCGCCCGCGAACATCCCGAAGCGGTGGTGTGCGGTTGGCCGCAATACGGCGCCGATGCACCCAAGGCACGGCTTTACGGCCGCAAAATCACCGATTTTTGGAATATGGTGCATACTTGGTCCGCCGACATCAAAGACGGTATGTGCGGTTTCCGCCTGTATCCGCTCGCTGCCGCGCTGGCCGTGGTGCGCGAAGAGCATGTGGGCGAGCGTATGGATTTCGACACCGAAATCTTAATCCGCCTCTATTGGCGCGGGGTGAAACCGGTGTGGGTGAAAACGCCGGTGCGATATGCCGAAGGTGGCGTGTCGCATTTCCGCGCTTTTGAAGACAATGTGTTAATCAGCAAAATGCACGCCCGATTGTTTTGCGGAATGCTGTGGCGGCGTACTTTCGGCAAAAGGCCGTCTGAAAACCATGAATAAAAAAACTTCCGAACACTGGGCGGCGCAAAACGAACGCGGCAACCGTTTGTTTTTGGGCATCACCACGCTGATGGTGCGCCATCTGCCCGCGTGGCTGATGAACCCGTGTATCTGGTTTGTGGTGCTGTATTTTTACGCTACTGCGCCCAAACCGCGGCGCAATATCGCGCGTTATCAGGCCAGGCTTCAGACGGCCTTTCCCGATACCGTGCTGCCGCAGCGGCTGCCCGTGTTCAAACAGTTTGTGGCGTTTGGTGTGGCGGTGTGCGACCGCTTCGCCGTGTGGCAGCGCAAAATCCGCTACGAAGATTTGGTGTTGGAAGACCCGGATAATGTGTATGCGCTGATTGGCGACCGCAGCCTGCGCGGGCAGATTTTCGTGTGCTCGCACGTGGGCAATGTGGAGGTGTGCCGCGCGCTGGTGTCGCACCATCAGGGCTTCAAGCTCAACGTGCTGGTGCACAGCCGCCATGCCGAAGCCTTTAACGAAGCGCTGCAAAAAGCCGGCGCCGACCGCATCCAGATGGTACAGGTAACCGATTTGGACGCGGCGCTGATGATGGAGTTGCACCGCCGCATCGATGCGGGCGAATGGCTGGCGGTGGCCGCCGACCGCGTGCCGGTGCGCGGCGAAAAAACCGTGGTGGTGTCGTTTTTGGGGCAGCGCGCCGAGATGCCGCAGGGTGCATGGCTGTTGGCGGGGCTGCTGAAAACCCGCGTGCACACGCTGTTTTGCATCAAGCAAAACGGGCGCTATCATTTGAAACTGCGCCGTTTTTTAGACGCAACCGATTGGAAACGCGGCGGGCGCAACGCCGCCGTGGCCGAGGCCGCACAGCGCTTTGCCGATGTTTTGGCGCAGGAATGCGCGCAAAACCCGCTGCAATGGTTTAATTTTTACGATTTTTGGAACGACGCAAACAATGGCTAAACATATTTATTGCCGCCACAGTATAGAATTGGAAGTGCCTTTTTTCGATGTCGACGCGATGCACATCGTGTGGCACGGCCATTATGTGAAATACCTCGAAGTGGCGCGCTGCGCCTTTTTGAGCGCCATCGGCTACGACTACAACGAAATGGGGCGGAAGGGCTTCAGTTGGCCGGTGGTGCAGATGAACCTGAAATATGTGAAGCCCGCCCGCTTCGGCCAGCATATCCGCGTGGAAGTGGCGGTGGTGGAAATCGAAAGCTGCCTGCGCATCGACTACACCATTACAGATATTGAAAGCGGCGCCAAGCTTACCAAAGCCTCCACCACCCAAGTGGCGGTGTCGCTCGAAAACGGCGAAATGCAGTTTCAAACGCCGGAAAGCTGGCTCGCCGCCGTGCAACGCCACCCCACGTTTCAGGCCGTCTGAAAACAAGGCTTGTCTGCAAAACCAACAGAAAGATACACATGATGATCAAAAAATGGCTGCTTGCCGCAGCGCTCACCCTTACCAGCCCGCTGTTGTGGGCGTTTTCCACCGCCGAGTTGTCGCAAACCCTGCAAAAGCCCGCCAACGTGCAGGGCGCGTTTACCCAAGAGCGCCATCTGAAATCGCTTACCAAGCCGATGACCACCACCGGCCAATTCGTGCTGGTGCCCAAAAAAGGGCTGTTGTGGCATATGCAGAAACCGTTCGACAACCGCCTGCGCGTGCGTGCCGACGGCATTATGCAGTGGAACGGCAAAAGCTGGGTGGCGCCCAACCAGAGCAAAATGAGCGGCCAAAGCCGCCAAATCGGCCTGTTTCTCGACCTGCTCGGCGGCAACACGCAGGGCTTGGAAAAGCAGTTTGATTTGCAGCTTTCCGGCAGCCAGCAAAAATGGACACTGCGCCTGAACCCGAAAACCGCGCTGATGAAGCAGATTTTCAACCATATAGACATCAGCGGCGACAGCGTGGTACGCCGCATCGAATTGAGCGAAAAACAGGGCGACCGCACCGTGATGCGTTTCAATCAGGTGCAGACAGGCCAAGAATTGGATGCGTTTGCCAAGCAGGCGCTGTGAAGCGGGCGGCAACGCTGCGCTTTTGGTTTTCGGATTGTTGAAATGTAAAAATGTTTTCTGCCATTATCGGATGCCGTCTGAAAAAAATAGCTTTTCAGACGGCATGATTGCGTTAATTCGGTTAAAATAAGTTTTTAAATTTTAAGAAATGCTTGAAAAAGCTGAGATGGAAGCCGACGTGAAAAAAGTTTTGCTGGTGTATTATTCGCAAACCGGCCAACTGAGCCG
This sequence comes from Neisseria dentiae, assembly GCA_041827905.1. GTDB lineage: Bacteria > Pseudomonadota > Gammaproteobacteria > Burkholderiales > Neisseriaceae > Neisseria > Neisseria dentiae_B. Next base: position 1,776 of record JBHALY010000072.1, on the reverse strand, counting down.
CCTAGCGCAGCATTTTGCCGAACCCTTGCAGCAAAGCGTGGGCATACGTTTGGACTGCGTCAATATCCGGCCGCAGCAGCCTTATCCGTTTCCGTGGCCGTTTTGGCGGTTTTTCGATACCTTTCCCGAAACCGTGCACTTGCGGCCCGAGCCTATCGAAGCGCCGGAAATTCCTAGTGAAGATTACGATACGGCGGTGATTGCCTATACCGTGTGGTTTCTGTCGCCCGCGCAGCCGGTTACCGCCTTTTTGCAGCGTGCCGAAACAAAACAATTGTTGGACGGCAAACCTGTGGTCACTTTAATCGGCTGCCGCAATATGTGGCTGATGGCGCAGGAAAAAATGAAAACCCTGCTGGCGCAAAACGGCGCCAAACTAATCGGCAATATCGTGAAAATCGACGCCTGCAACAGCGCGGCCAGCTTTATCACCACGCCCGCATGGCTGTTAACGGGCAACAAGCAATATTTCCGCGCCCTGCCTGCGGCGGGTATCGCCCCCGAAGAATTGGCCGACGGTGCGCGTTTCGGTGCAAAACTGCGTGATGTTTTACTCTCGGGGCAGGATTTGGACGAAACCGTGTTTCAAAATATGGGGGCGGCTAAGGTAAACGAAAAACTGATCTTCAGCGAAAAAGCGGCCGGGCGCAGTTTTTACCTGTGGGGCAAACTGTTGATGGCGGCCGGGCGGGTGTCGCCGTTGCTGCGCCGCGCGCTGCTGGTGTTTTACATCGTTTTTCTGATTACGCTGATTTTAACGGTGGTGCCCGTGAGCGCCGTGGTCAAACAATTGCTCAAGCCGTGGCTGCGCGGCTGGCTGAATGAACAGAAACGGTATTACAACCTGCCTTCGGGAGAATGAGACCTTTGCAAAAAAGCCATCTGCGGCGCATTTCTGCGTTGTGCGCTGCTACGCCTTGAACTGTATCCGCATCTGACTCTTTTGCAAAGGTCTCTGGTCGTCTGAAACCTTATTGATTTTAAAGATAAAACATGAACTCAAACCACACACTGCGAAACGTTTATATCAACCGTGCCGCCGCGTTTCTGCCCAATGCGGCGGTGGGCAACGACGAGATGGAAGCTGTGCTCGGCATGGCCGGAGGAGTGCCCTCGCGCGTGCGCAAAATGATTTTGCGTTCCAACGCCATCGAAACGCGCCATTATGCAATCGACCCGGTTACGCGCGAAGCCACGCACAGTTGCGCGGAGCTGGCGGCGGAGGCGGTGAAACAGTTGTTTGCGCAAGGCACCGACCCCGCCCGAGTGGGCAGTTTGGCCTGCGCCACATCTTATCCCGACCAAACCATGCCCGGCCACGGCGTGATGGTGCACGGCCTGCTGCCCGAAACGGGTGCCTGCGAAGTGGTGAGCGCCGCGGGCGTGTGCGTGGCGGGGATGGCGGCGATGAAACACGCCTACAATGCCGTGCGCACGGGCGAACACGCCCATGCCGTGGCCGCCGCTTCCGAAGCCGCGTCGGCTGTTATGCGCGGCGAAGTGTTCCAAAGCGAAACCGACTATCAAAAGCTGGCCGACGCCAAACCCGAAATCGGTTTTGAAAAAGACTTTTTGCGCTGGATGCTTTCCGACGGCGCGGGTGCGGTGCATTTGAGCAGCCGGCCCAACGAAACGGGCGTGAGTTTGAAAATCCATTGGATCGAGCTGCTTTCCTATGCCCACGAAATGCCTGCCTGCATGTATGCCGGCGCCGAAATTTCAGACGGCCTCTTTAAGGGCTGGAAAACGTTTGATAACGACTATTGCCGCCGGCAC
>JBHALY010000071.1:0-8977 GCA_041827905.1 Neisseria dentiae | reverse complement strand
GCGCAGGCGGGAATCCAGGTGCTTGGCATCCAAGTATTTGTTTAATCAATACTTCAATATTTCCATCTGGATTCCCGCCTGCGCGGGAATGACGGGATTTAAACATTTCAGACGGCCTTAAGGTATTTTTGCAAAGGTCTCAGGCCATCTGAAAACTTAACGCGAATACACAGGTTTCGGTAACATCCACCCGTCATTGCCGGGCTTGACCCGGCAATCCAGTGCCGGATATTTCTGAAATATCCGCCTTTTGCCTAAGCGGCAGATTCTGGATTATCGGGTCAAGCCCGATAATGACGGAATCAAACATTTCAGACGGCCTCAATGAGTTTTGCAAAGGACTCAAGCCTTATGGCCGTCTGAAAATATTTTCGCGCCTATAGTGAATTCACTTACTCCGTTACGACGTTGCTGCGCTTTGCCGTACTGCCTGTACTGCCTGCGGCTTGCTGCCTTGTACCGAAGTAAGTGGATTCACTATATCCCTGAACGTGCGTGCCTTTATCAATCAAATGCCTGCGCAGTTTGCGCAATTCTTTCGGCTCCAGCCACTTCTGCCGCGAGCGCACCAGCATCATCACCAAATTGGCCAGCTCGATGCGGATATTGATACTCAGCCAGATAAAACCCTGCCATTCAAACGGCAGCCGTTGCGAAAGGGCGCGCAGTTGCGGGTCGATGGCGGTGGAAATGTGAATACGGTGGGCATAGCGGCCTTTGAGCATATGCGAGGTGAGGTGCAGCTCGTGTTGCAGGGCGGCGAAATGGCGGTTGAGCAGCATTTCCTCTTCTTCGCTCATGTCGGGGCGCGGCAGTTTCAGCACGGCGTGCAGCAACAGGTCGGTGCTGCTGACGATTTTGCGGTGGGTGTGCTGTATGGTTTCCATCATGGTGAGGCTGATGCGGCTCTCTTGCGCGGTGGGGGTGAGGTGGCTACGGCTGCGTACCAGGCGGTTATTGATCTGTTTGATCTGTTTTTGGTTTTCGCGCCACCGCTGCCTGCCCATGTATTCGCCGTTGCCGATTTCGGCCAGCACGCGGCTGGCGGCGGTGAGGTTGTCGGCCAGCAGAAAACGCCACATCAGGGTGGATTTCAGCGGCATCAGTTTGGCGGCGGCCACGGCGATGGCGGTGCCGAGCAGCACGTTGAGCGCACGCATCATGCTGTCGTGCAGCCATTCGCCGCTGTGGAAGCCGCCCGCCAGCATACACATGGTCAGCCCCGCCAGCATGGGGATATAGCCGTTTTTGCCCACCGCCAGCCAGCCGGCCACGGCGCTGAAGGCGCCGAGTATCAGGTAAAACAAAGCGTTGTCGTGTAGGTGGTTTTGGTTCAGCCACAAAATCAGCAGGCCGGCGGCCAGGCCGATCAGGGTGCCGAGCATACGTTCGACGGCTTTGGAATAAATCGCGCCCTGAAACTGCAACATACCCAGCACCACAAACACGGTGATGCTGATCCACTCGCCGTGCATCAGGCCGAAACGGCGCGCAATCAGGGTGGCGCACAACACCGCCAAGCCCAGCCGCACGGCATGGATCAGGCGGCTGTAGCGGTAGCGTTTGTAGGGGTTGAACCAACGTTCGGCGGCTTGTTGCAGCAGGGTTTTCATGACGGAGCGGTGAGGGAGAGGTGGGTAAAAAGGTGCATTAAAACACAAGCCATGCACTCGCGGCTTGCGTTAAGTCAGGCGGATAGGGTGGCCGTCTGAAAAAGTTTCAGACGGTCCAGATTATGAATATCGAACTGAACTAAATCTTTTCCGTGTGATTCTAACAGGCTTTGGGAGCGCTGCCATGAGTGACAAGGCCGATTTGAAAACATTTAAATTTGAAGAATCAAGCTTTCGCGTGGCGTCGGTGAGTGATAGGTTTACGGCATTTATCATAGATTGCACTTTGTTATGGATAGTGGTGCTTTGCACCATGAACGATGCTGTGATGGCCGGTGATGCCAACGCCATTGCAGATGCCCTCAGCGCGCCTTCTGCTTTCCACTATTCGGTTTATGCTTTGATACAAGTCTGCATTATCTGCATTTTCGGCCGATCGGCAGGCAAATGTGCGGTTTATCTTGTTCCCATCAATATCCGTACAGGGCAGCAGACTAGTGCGTTGGAATATCTTCTGCTCAGAACGCCGGCATGGCTTATTTTTGGCAATTTTTTGATTTTCGATGATTTTCTGGACGGATGGCCTGTTTGGATCAACTGCTTGATGATTGTGTTCGGCGCCAACAGCCGCGGCATTCACGATTTTATCGCCGGAACGGTCATCGTGGATCTGCCGCCCGACTCAAAAGAAGGCGGCTCGGAAAAACAGCAGGGTGATACGCCGCCGCATCAGCCGGACACCGCCGGAAAGCAGGCGTAGCAGCGATTTTCAGACGGCCTTTTCAGGCTGCTTGAAAAGAGCCAGCGCCCGCAAACGCTGTTCGCTGTGGTTAACGATGGGGGGCGGGTAGCCGTGGGTGCGTATGCTTTCTTTCGCCAGCCACGGGGCGTGGATAACGTCTTTGCCCAAGTGCGCCAGCTCCGGCACATGGCGGCGGATAAAGCGGCCGTCGGGGTCGAACTTCTGCGATTGCAGCACGGGGTTGAAAATGCGGAAATACGGCTGCGCGTCGCAGCCCGTGCCGGCCGCCCACTGCCAGCCGCCGTTGTTGGCGGCCAAGTCGTAATCAATCAGCTGTTCGGCAAACCACGCTTCGCCAAGGCGCGGGTCGGTGAGCAGGTCTTTCACCAAAAAGCCCGCCGCCAGCATACGCAAACGGTTGTGCAGCCAGCCGCTGCCGGCCAGGCAGCGCATGGCGGCGTCGATAATCGGGTAGCCGGTTTGCCCGCTTTTCCAGCGCTCGAACCATTCGGCTTTGCCGGGCCAAGCCAGGTTGCGGTATTCGGGGCGGAAGCTTTCCTGCGCCGCGTTCGGGTGGTGGTAGAGCGCCTGCTGGAAGAATTCGCGCCAAATCAGCTCGTCCAGCCATGCCGATGCGCCTTCGCCGTCGTGTTGGCGCGCGAGATAAACCAGATGGCGGGGCGAGAGCATACCGTGGGCGATATAGGGCGAAAGGCGGGAAGTGCCGCTTTTGGCGGGAAAATCGCGCTCGAGGCGATAGCGCCCGATATGGTTGAGAAACCGCCCCAGCTGTGCCTGCGCGGCTTCTTCGCCGCCGGCAAACAGAGTGGTGCGGTCGTCGGGGCCGATGCCGAGGGCGGCGGGATCGGGCAGCGGCGGGGCGCGGCGGGCGGATTCGGGCAGACGCGCTTGCAGCGCGGCAAGTTCGTGCCGGTTGTCGGCGGGTGTCCACGCGCCGAAACGTTGGGCATAGGTTTGCAGCCAGGCGGTTTTGTAGGGGGTGTAAACCAGATAGGGGCGGCCGGTGTGCGTCATCACGGCGGCTTTGGGCAGCACGGCAAAATCGTCAACCTGCACCAGCGTGCGGCCTGTTTGGTCGAGCGCACGGCTGACGGCGTTGGTTTCTTCCCGCCCTTGCGGCTCGTAGCTTTCAGCACACACCACGGCCTCGGCGGCAAGCATTGCGGCCAGCTGCGGAATTTCGTTTTCGGCGCGCCCGTGCAGCACATACAGCGGCACGTTTTGGGCCGATAAGGCCGCTTGAAATGCCGCCACGCTGTCGTAAATAAAACCTAAACGGCGCCCGTTGCGCGCGAGGGCAGCCTCTTCGGCGGGGGCAAACACAAACACGCCCGCCACGGGCAGGCCGCGGCTTATGGCGGTTTGCAGGGCGGTGTTGTCGAACAGGCGCAAATCGCGGCGGAACCACACCAGCGTAATCGGTTGAGCAGTCATAGGCCGTCTGAAAGGTTGGCGGTGCGGTTATTGTAATGGGTTTTGGTAAAGGATGGGTATCGGCGGCGGGAAGGGCGAGATACAAACGTTTTCAGGCTTGAATTGTTTTTTGCAACGGTTTATTTTTGTGATGTTTTTTATTTTGCAAAGATTCAGGCCGTCTGAAAACGTTCAGACGGCCTTTCAAGCATTCGGTTTGCGGGCTACTGCTTGCACACTATTTCAAACTGTTTTTCGTTTACCGAGCCGCCGATGATGCTCATGGGGCGGATGCCGGCGGCGGTGTAGGTTTGGTTCAGCAGCACCGTGCCTTTTTCGTCCAGCAGTTGCAGGGCGGTTAAGCGGTAGGTTTTGTTGGTGCAGTGCATTTCCCAAGTGCCGACGGCGGTTTTGTATTTGGGCGTGTTCACATAGCGTTCTTCGTCGGTTTTCTGCACCACTTTGCGGTCGCGGAAAGTAACCAGGTTGCCGTTTTTGCGGATGCTGGCCTTATCGATATAAGCCCGGATGTTGCCGTTGGAGGTGGTGCCGATTTTGTCCCAACTGCCGCTTACCGAAGGGCCGGATGTGCCCGCACAGGCGGCCAGCAGCAAGGCAACCGCGGCGGCGGCGGAAAAGCGAAAAGCGTTCATAAATTCCTTTCAGACGGCCTTATCTGCCGTTCGGTTAAAACCGCATAATGGTAAGCCTTTTTATGTGAGGCGGCAAAAAAATAAACAAAACCGTGTAAAAAACCGCTTCGCAAGCATGCTGACGACGCGCTCCGCGAAAAACGTTAAAATACGCACTTTCCGCCCACACCGAATCCCCTTGCGAAAGCCGCCCATGCCTCAAACCGCCGCCCGAATTCTGCACGATGTGTTCGGCTACCCCGAATTCCGCGGCAGCCAGGCCGAGATTGTGGACACACTCGCCGCGGGCGGCAGCCTGCTGGTGTTGATGCCCACCGGCGGCGGCAAATCGCTGTGCTACCAGATTCCCGCGCTGATGCGCGAAGGCGTGGCGGTGGTGGTGTCGCCGCTGATTGCGCTGATGAACGACCAAGTGGCCAACCTGCACGCAGCAGGCGTGGCGGCGGCCAGTGTGCACAGCGGCACTTCGCCCGACGAAGCCCGGCAGATTGCCGACGATATCCAATCAGGCCGTCTGAAACTGCTTTATGTTGCCCCCGAACGCCTGGTTAGCGAGCGTTTTCTGCGTTTTCTCGACCAACACCCGATCAGCCTGTTCGCCATCGACGAAGCCCACTGCGTAAGCCAGTGGGGGCACGACTTCCGCCCCGAATACCGACAGCTCGGCATCTTGGCCGAACGCTACCCCAACGTTCCCCGCATCGCGCTCACCGCCACCGCCGACGCCGCCACACGCGCCGACATCAAACACTACCTGCATTTAAGCGACGAGCCCGAATTTATCGCCAGCTTCGACCGCCCCAACATCTATTACCAAGTGATCGAAAAAAACAACGGCAAAAAACAACTGCTTGATTTTATTACCAAGCAAATGGCAGGGCAGAGCGGCATCGTTTACTGCCTGAGCCGCAAAAAAGTGGAAGACGTGGCCGCCTTTCTGTGCGAACACGGCCTCGACGCCGTGCCCTACCATGCCGGCCTGAGCATGGAAACGCGCGAAGCCAACCAGCGGCGTTTCACCCGCGAAGACAACATCATCGTGGTGGCCACCGTTGCCTTCGGCATGGGTATCGACAAGCCCGACGTGCGCTTCGTTGCCCACCTCGATATGCCGCAGAGCGTCGAACATTTCTATCAGGAATCCGGCCGCGCCGGCCGCGACGGCCTGCCCGCCGCCAGCTGGCTGTGCTACGGCCTCAACGACTGGGTGATTCTGCGCGAACGCATCCAAACCGGCGAGAGCAGCGCCGAGCAGAAGCAAATCGAGCTGCAAAAACTCGATGCCATGCTGGCCGTGTGCGAAACCGCCGCCTGCCGCCGCGTGCTGCTGCTGCAACATTTCGGCGAGCAGAGCCGACCCTGCGGCCATTGCGACAACTGCCTGCACCCGCCCGTGCGCTTCAACGGCACCGTGATTGTGCAGAAACTCTTAAGCTGCGTGTACCGCGTCGGCCAGCAGTTTGCCGCAGGCTACGTGATTAACGTGCTGCGCGGCAAAAACGACGACTGGATCGCCCGCAACCGCCACCACGAATTATCCACCTTCGGCATCGGCGCCAACTTCGGCGACAAAGAATGGCGCGGCATCGTGCGCCAGTGCATCAGCTTGGGTTATCTCACCGTCAACCCGCTGCACCATCAGGCGCTGGTGCTCACCGAAGCGGCCAAAGCCGTGCTCAAAGGCAGCGAAGAAGTGTGGCTGCGCCCGCTCAAACGCGAAAAAGCCGCCACGCAGAAACCCAAAGAAGAATGGCTGCGCACCGAGCGCGAAGAGCGCATCTGGCAGGCGCTGCGAAGCTGGCGGCTGGCGCGCGCGCAGGCCGAAGAAGTGCCCGCCTACGTGGTGTTCGGCGACAAAACCCTGCGCGACATCGTTGAAAAACTGCCCGCCACGCTTGATGACCTGCACGACATCTACGGCATGGGCGAAGCCAAAATCAACAAATTCGGCAGCGACATCATCGAAATTTGCCAAACGTTTATCCAAAACGATCAGGCCGTCTGAAAAACAAATGCCGCACAGAAAACGCGCGGCATTTGTTTTTCAGACGGCCGTTTTGCAAAGGCTTTGGCAATTTGTTTGAAGCAAATTTAAAAAAACAATAAGAAACGATAGCAATCAGGTTGTTAGGAAAAAGAGTTTGCTATTATCAAACTCGAAATTTATTCACAAGAGTTTATATTTTCCTAATGAACCGCCCAAAACCGCCACTACCGGTTATCTGCATCTTTCTGCTGCTTTGCTATTGGGCGGTGGTGATGCTGATTGCCATATCCGCGCCTTTCGATACGGCTGAGTTTATTTTTAGCGAAAACGGGATATTCGAGCGGGTCAGCCCTTATTTGTGGTTTGCGCTGGCCGCATTGATCGGTCTGCTTGGCCGGTTTGCCGTGCCTGTTCGGATAGCGCTGGTAGCCGTAACCGTATTGCTGGGGTGCCGCGAAATGGATTGGCATCAGACGCTGTTCGGCGAGAGTTTTCTCAAAACCGCGTTTTTCCGCAGCGCAACCGTTTTGCCCGAATATAAAGTTGCCGGCGCATTGTTGGTTTTATTGTTGGCAGGTTTGGCCGTTTATTTGGCGAAAACATTTTGTTCTTCGCTGAAATCCGACACGCGGGCCAAACTCAAACAGCCCGCCTACGGCTACCTGCTGCTGGCTTTGGCTTTATTGGCCGCCGGTAAATTTCTAGACCGCCTCCCCGCACAATTGTTTGAGCTTTTCGATATTGCTGTTTCCGGAAAACATACCGTGCTGATGCGGGCGTGGGAAGAATCAACCGAGGCCGTGGTGCCGGTTTTGCTGGCTATTGCCGTGTGGGCATACCGTCCGCAACGGCATTAACCAAGCCGGATATCCGCCCGCCGGCTCACGCCTCTTGAGCCGCCGTGCCGCCTTCATACACCAACAACGCAAACTTGCTCATCCCCGCCTTGCCTTCGCGATACGGCGCAAGCCAGTCGGGAAACGGCGGCAGTCTGCCCGCTTCAATATAAACCATCGCCCCGATATTCAGACGGCCTTGCAGCAGCGCAAACAAATCCGGCCATTGCTGCCAGTTGAAAGGCGGGTCTAGAAACACCGTGTCGAACATTCCGCCGCAATGCTTCAGATAAAGCAGGCCGTCTGAACACACGGTTTCAACCTGTTTCAAACTCAAATCGCGGATATTGCCCGCAACGGTTTGCAGCGTGCGGCGGTTGTTTTCCACCAGCACCACCGAAGCCGCATTGCGCGAAGCCGCCTCCAGCCCCAGCGCGCCGCTGCCGGCAAACAAATCCAACACGGCCTGGCCGGTTAAATCCTGCCCAAGCCAGTTGAACAAACGCTCGCGCACACTGTCGGGCGTGGGGCGCAGGCCGTCGGCATCGTTGAAATGCAGTTTCCTGCCGCGGCAGCTGCCGCCGATGATGCGGATCTGGTTTTGGTGTTTGCTGTGTTTCATGGGGCTGTTCGGGTTGGGAAGGGAAGGGGGATTATAAAACAAAGGCCATCTGAAAATTTTTGATTTTCAGACGGCCTCAAAGAATTTTGTAAAGGTCTCGGCTTTTGCTTTTTTAATTCACTATAAAAATTCTATTACATCCGTACATCTGCCAATTTATCCAATAAATCCGGTAAGGCCGTCTGAACGGTTTCCCAAACAACTGCCCAATCAATATCAAAATAGCCGTGTGCGATGCGGTTTCTCATGCCGCGCATACTGCGCCATGGGATATGGGCGTTGGCTTCGGTAAATTCAGGATAATCATTTATCAGCTTAGTGGCCGCTTCCCCGATGATGAGCAGACTCATAACGGTGGCCTGCTGTGTGCGCTCATCCGCTAAGAAATCCGATAGCAGCAAATCCTGATTGAAATCAATGGCATTTTGGGCAGCTTTGCGGATATGGCCCAAATAGTCCTGCTTGCGGTCAATATTCATAACGCCTTTGCCTCACTTAACACCTGTTGCCGGAATGATGCGGGCAAATCTTGTGGCGTGCAGACATCGACACGCACCCCCAAACGTGTTTCCAATTCATCCTGAAAACCGCCCAAGTCAAAAAGAGTGGTGTGCGGCAACGGGTCGATCAACAAATCCAAGTCGCTGCCGTCTCTATCCGTTCCGCGTGCGGCTGAGCCGAAAATGCGTACATTGGCAACGGGAAAGTGGGCGGCAGTATCGCGGATGGTTTGACGGTGTAGTTTGATGATTTCAGAGGGTTTCATTTTCTCTACTTCTTTGATATTTATGATTTATTATATATCGAAGATACAAGGCCGTCTGAAAAATTTTGATTTTCAGACGGCCTTTCGATGCCGGGTTATTCTTCAGCCGCACTTCCTTTCGGTGCGGGCGGTTCGATTTGCTCTTTCCAGCCGCATTCTTTCTGCGGGCAGACTTTTTCCACACCCCAGCGTTTGGTGGTTTTGATGGTTAACACCGGCCATTGGCATTTGGGGCAGGTTTCGGCTACGGGCGGGTTCCAGGTGGCGTAGTTGCAGTCGGGGTAGGTGCTGCAACTGTAAAACAGTTTGCCGTAGCGCGATTTG
>JBHALY010000070.1:0-6438 GCA_041827905.1 Neisseria dentiae | reverse complement strand
GGCACAATGCGCCGAGGCCGGTGTGAAAATGGTGATCGGCACCACGGGCTTCGACGAAGCAGGTAAGGCCGCCATTCAAGCGGCTGCCGAAAAAACCGCCGTCGTGTTCGCTGCCAATTACAGCGTGGGCGTCAACCTCACCTTCCATATTCTCGACACCGTCGCCCGTGTGCTTAACGAAGGCTACGACATCGAAATCATCGAAGCGCACCACCGCCATAAAGTCGATGCCCCCAGTGGCACCGCCCTGCGCATGGGCGAAGTAATCGCCGATGCGCTTGGCCGCGATTTGAAACAATGCGCCGTTTACGGCCGCGAAGGACACACCGGCGAGCGTGATCCGCAAACCATCGGTTTTGCCACCGTGCGCGGCGGCGACATCGTCGGCGACCACACAGCTTTGTTCGCCGCCGACGGCGAGCGCGTGGAAATCACCCACAAAGCCTCCAGCCGCATGACTTTCGCCGCCGGCGCCGTGCGTGCCGCCGTGTGGCTGCGCAACCGCCAAAACGGCCTGTTTGATATGCAGGATGTTTTGGGTTTGAAAAATCAGTAACCAACTGTTTTATAGGTTGGTATAAGGATGAAAATCAGGCCGTCTGAAAATATTTTTTCAGACGGCCTGAGACCTTTGCAAAACCCATCGAGGCCGTCTGAAATGTTTAATTCCGTCATTATCGGGCTTGACCCGAGACCTTTGCAAAAATACCCTTAAGGCCGTCTGAAATGCTTAACACCGCCATTCCCGCGTAGGCGGGAATGACGGGAATCAGGTTTTTTAGGTGGTGTTGAATTTTGCAAAGGTCTCCACTAGTTTGTGTTTGAAAGCACAATCCATCAGGCTGAAGTTTTGCGGGTCATTTCGGCATCTTAAGAATCCGCGAGAATCCGTCATGCTCGGGCTTGACCCGAGCATCTTATTGTTCTTAGAAAAAATAGCAGATACCCGGGTCAAGCCCGAGTATGACAAAACATAAAGAAATTCAGGATTTAGAACGTATTTTTGCAAAATATCAGGCCGAGACCTTTGCAAAATTCGTTTAGGCCGTCTGAAACATCCAGTTATCGTCATTCCCGCGCAGGCGGGAATGACGGGATTTAAGCATTTCAGACGGCCTTAAGGGTATTTTTGCAAAGGTCTCTAGTGGTAAAAAAACTTCAGACGGCCTGTCATGCTTTACAAGGCCGTCTGAAGTTTTTAACGGTTGTGTTCCGTTATCTGCGGTAGGGCAGGATTAACGCTCTTCCATCGGCACAAACGGCAGATCGTCGGGGCCGGTGTAGTTGGCGCTGGGGCGGATGATTTTGCCGTCTTGGCGTTGTTCCAGAACGTGCGCGCTCCAGCCGGTGGTGCGTGAAATCACGAACAGCGGGGTAAACATGGCGGTGGGCACGCCGAGTTTTTGGTAGGAAACGGCTGAGAACCAGTCGAGATTGGGGAACATTTTTTTCTCGTTCCACATCAGGGTTTCCAAGCGCTCGGCGATGTCAAACAGGCGCATATCGCCGGTTTCGGCGCTCAGCTCGCGCGCCACTTCTTTAATCACCACGTTGCGCGGGTCGGACACGGTGTAAACGGGATGGCCGAAGCCGATAACGATTTCTTTGCGGCCGATGCGTTCGCGGATATCGGCCTCGGCTTCGTCGGCGCTGCGGTAGCGTTTTTGGATATCGTAAGCCACTTCGTTGGCACCGCCGTGTTTGGGGCCTTTGAGCGCGCCGATGGCACCGGTGATGCACGAGTAAATATCGGAGCCTGTGCCGGCAATCACGCGCGAGGTGAAGGTGGAGGCGTTGAATTCGTGTTCTGCATAGAGAATCAGCGAAACATGCATGGCTTTAATATGCGATTTGCTGGGGCGTTTGCCGTGCAGCAGGTGCAGGAAGTGGCCGCCGATGCTGTCTTCTTTGCTTTCTACTTTGATGCGCTTGCCGTTGTGTGAAAACTGATACCAATAAAGCAGCATGCTGCCCAGGCAGGCGATTAATTTGTCGGCGATGTCGCGGGCTTCGCTGGCGGGTTGGCTTTCGCGCTCGGGGTGTACGCAGCCGAGCATGGATACGCCGGTGCGTAAAACGTCCATCGGGTGTGTGTGTGCGGGCAGGCTTTCGAGCACTTGGATCACGCGGATGGGCAGACCGCGCAGGGATTGCAGTTTTTTCTTATAGGCGGCCAGCTCGAATTTGTTGGGCAGATGGCCGTGAATCAAAAGGTGGGCGACTTCTTCGAATTCGCAGTGTTCGGCCAGATCGAGAATGTCGTAACCGCGGTAGCTCAAGTCGTTACCGCTGCGGCCTACGGTGCACAGTGCGGTGTTGCCTGCGGGCACGCCTGAGAGTGCTACGGATTTTTTGGGTTTGAAAGTCGGGGTTTCGGTAGTCATTCAGATTCTCCTTTGTTGTGGATTTGGTGTTGTTTTTCAGACGGCCTGCAATAAGGCGGGGCCGTCTGAAAGGTTTTGGCAAACGGTTGTTGTTATTTGCTGAACAGGGCGTCCAATTTCTGCTCGAAATCGTGGTAGTTCAGATGTTCGTAGAGTTCGGCGCGGGTTTGCATGGTATCGACCACGTTGGCCTGCGTGCCGTCTCGCATAATCGCTTCGTAAACGTTCAGTGCGGCTTTGCTGGCGGCGCGGAAAGTGGAGAGCGGGTAGAGCACGAGTTTCACGCCGTTTTCGGCCAGCTCTTGCTGGGTGTAGAGCGGGGTGGCGCCGAATTCGGTGATGTTGGCGAGCACCGGCACTTTCACGGCCTCGGCGAATTTTTTATACATGCCCAACTCGGTCATGGCTTCGGGGAAAATCATGTCGGCGCCGGCTTCCACGCAGGCTTGGGCGCGTTCGATGGCGGCATCCAAACCTTCGACCGCCAGTGCGTCGGTGCGTGCCATAATCACGAAGTTTTCGTCAACACGGGCATCTACGGCGGCTTTGATGCGGTCAACCATTTCGCTTTGCGGCACGATGGCTTTGTTGGGGCGGTGGCCGCAGCGTTTCTGTGCCACTTGGTCTTCGATATGCACGGCGGCTACGCCTGCGCACTCGAAGTTGCGGATGGTGCGGGCGATGTTGAAAGCGCCACCCCAGCCTACGTCGATATCCACCAGCAGGGGGGTGTCGACGTTGTCGGTGATGCGGCGCGCGTCGATCAGCACGTCTTCCATGGTGGTGATGCCCAAATCGGGAATACCGCACGAGCAGGCCGCAACGCCGCCGCCGGAAAGATAAATGGCTTTGAAACCGCTGTGGGTGGCAAGGCGGGCGAAATAGGCATTGATACAGCCGACAACGGCCAAAGGGTTTTCGGTTTGAACGGCCTCGCGGAACCGCAGGCCGGCAGAGTGCTTACTCATTTGTAATGCTCCTTGTGTAATCTTTTTCTTGTGTAGGCGAATGTAGTAATTTTTAAAATTACTGTAAAACTCAAAATTCTGATGGATTCCATTAAAAATTTTGATGGCGCGGTAACAGAGCTTTGCTGCATAAGGCGCAAGGGGATTTTACGCTTTTTTAGGCCGTCTGAAACCATTAATAATATATGCTTGAATTAATTATTTTTAAATGAAATCTGTTTGGAAAAACAAGATAGTTTCAAATTGATTCGATTGAAACGAAACCAGGTAGCATAAAAAGAGGCCGTCTGAAAAGACGGCCTGAAAAGTGCTCTTACAGATGGGAGTGTCTGCTAAGAGATTCCGATAAATTTAAGCTGGAGAAATTTTCAAACGGGCAAGGGCGCTGCTTAAGAAGCCTTGCTCATCAGTAAAGGTGCGCCGGCAGCGATGGCTGCGGGGATTTCGTCAGTGTCGGTTACCACGGTGATGCCGGCTTGGCGCAAAGCGAAAACGGCTTTGAGCGTGGCTTCGGGCGTGTAGCCGCGGCAGGCGGAAAGGTTAACGATGATGTGCCAGTTGTCGTTATACCAAGCCAGGTGTTGTGCGGTTTCCAAAACGGCGTGTTCGGTTGCCAGGCCGCCGAGAATAATGGTTTGGGCGTTTTGGGCATAGAGCCATTCGATCAGGCCGGTGCTGCGGCTTTCTTTGCTGTCGTGAAAGCAGGCGCTGGCGGCTTTGTCGCCTTCGGTTTCGACGGCGTGGTCGTAATCGGCGGGGCAGGGCAGGCCTTTGAGCAGATGGGTTCCGCGGCAGCTTGCGGCATTGGGAAAATGGTTTTCCAAGCTGAAGGTGAAGAGGTTGCGCGCAGCGTGTTCTTGGCCGCCGCACAGGCTGGCGCACAAGGTTTCTTTGGCGGTTGAGGTGTTTTCTACCAAAACGCGTTTTTGGGCGAAACGTGCCTGGCGGTTTAATTCGGGCACGATGTTTTCAGGCTGGTGGACACACTGCTGGTCGTTTGCTGCAAAGCAGGAAAAACGGCATTGCGGTTGGATGTCGATAGCGATGGTAGTCATGATGTTTGCCCCTTGAAAAGTTTGCTGCTGTACTCTGATAAACGGAAAATTTTTTGGATAATCGGTTTGTTTTCCGATGAACGGCATATTATCAAGACAAACGCATTTATGCCAGTAATTATTTTCAAATAATGAAATTATTTTTTTAGTTAATATTTATGGGCTGTTTTTTCAGACGGCCTGATAATCGGTATTTATTTGAAACGAATAATTCAATTGTTTGATTTGTATTGAAAAATTTATTTTTGGTGCGATAAGTCCAAGCAATAGATGGGCAGAGGTGGAGTTGCTTTTATGCGACAAGAAAATAATTTTATCGGCATAAAAGAATATCGGGATATGTGTTTTCTTTGTAAAACAAAATAATAGCTTGATTTTTGCTGTCAGGATAATTTTACCGTCGGCATATTTTTCAGATAAGCGGCAAATTTCAGCGGTTAATGCGGGCGGCTGCAAACGGGGCATTGCGGGTTGCGGGTGAATTCAATCTGCTGCCATTCGTTGTTCAGCGCATCATAAATGCTCAGCACGCCGTAGCGGCTGCTGCCTGCACCCGTTAATATTTTCAGTGCTTCTGCGGCTTGGCTGGTGCCGATGATGCCAACCAGCGGGGCGAAAACGCCGAACACGGCACAGGCGCCGTCGTTTGCCTCATCGCCGTCGAACAGGCAGGCATAGCAGGGCGAATCGGGCAGGTCGGGGCGGTAAACGGCAAGCTGGCCTTCGAAACGCGCGGCGGCGCCGGATACCAGCGGCGTGCGGGTGGCGACGGATGCGCGGTTGATTGCCCGGCGGGTGGAAAAGTTATCGCAGCAGTCGATGGCGATATCGCATTGCCGCATCAGCTCGCGCAGGCGGGATTCGGTTAGATGTTCGTTTAAAGCAGTGATGTGCGTGCGGTTATTGATGGCGTTCAGACGGCCTTTCATGGCTTCGGCTTTGCTGTTGCCGAGATCGGCTTCGGAAAAAGCGGTTTGGCGTTGCAGGTTGGTCTCGTCAACCATGTCGCTGTCGGCGATAATCAGGCGGCCGACGCCGGCGGCGGCCAGATAAGGCAAAACGGCCGCGCCCAGCCCGCCGCAGCCCACCACCAATGCCGAGGCATCGAGCAGCTTCTGCTGGCCTTCGATGCCGATTTCTTCGAGCAGTATGTGGCGGCTGTAACGCAAGAGGTCGCGGTCGTCCATCTATATATAATAAGTTGGGGGTTAGTAGTTGAGGTTTTCGAGGCTGTTGTCGAATGTGAACGTGCCGCTTTTGCCGCCGGTTTTCTCTTCGAGGTGGATTTGCGAAATCACCATGCTTTTATCCACGGCCTTGAGCATATCGTAAATGGTGAGCAGCGCGATGTTGACGCCGGTTAAGGCTTCCATTTCCACGCCGGTTTTGCCTTCTGTGCTGGCGGTAACCACGGCTTTTACGCGGGCAAGCTGCACATCAACGTTGAAATCCACGCGCACATGGGTGAGGGCGACGGGGTGGCACAACGGAATCAGAAAGCCGGTTTGCTTGGCAGCCTGGATGCCGGCCACGCGGGCGATGCCGAGCACGTCGCCCTTATTGGCGGATCCGTCCACAATATATTTGATGGCATCGGGGCCCATGTTGATATAGCCGCTGGCGCGCGCCACGCGTTTGGTGGGGGCTTTTTCGCCGATATCGACCATATGGGCTTCGTTATTTTCGTTGAAATGGGTTAAGTCGATCATAGTCGTTTCCTGAATGTGTTTTAAATTAAATTGTTAAGGCCGCCGGAACACAACGGCATAGCGGTTTATTTTAATGGATTTTCGGAGTGGGGGCTATGGTTACCTGCTGAATTATTTTCAGACGGCCTTTTGCATCTTTATTGTTTGAAAAACGATTGTCAACAAACCCTAGCCCACCACCCACTTATATCAAATTACATTTGACTACATTGCTAACAATGATGGTTTCTTGTTATACCTTGCTATACAATGGTTTGCATCGATAACGTTAAGAAAGAAACCTTATGCGCCTCCACATTCTCAATAATCCCAAAGACGCTCC
>JBHALY010000069.1:0-10054 GCA_041827905.1 Neisseria dentiae | reverse complement strand
GGGTTTTGTTTTCGAGTTGGCCGATGTCTTGGCCGTCGGCGGAATAAAGCAGAAACAGGCTCATGATGTAAACCGCCAGCATGGCGTAAAACAGCCACGGATCCATGGGCTGCCATATGGCGCGTTTGATTCTGCCGAGCAGAGTGTCTTCGTTAATATTCAAGGTGCTGCTCCCGAGGCCGTCTGAACGTTGCCGGCAACGCCGTAGGCTTGTTGGAACACCGATGCCGCCGGTGGAGAAGCGGGCGCGCCGGTTACGGTTTGCGGGGTGTTTTCCTGTTGCGGGGCGGAGGCATCGGCAGCTTGAACGGCTCCCGCCGGAGCTTGGCCTGCTTTCAGAGTGAGCAGGTAATAGTCGGTTAAGCTGCGCGCCAACGGTGCGGCGCTGGCGCCCCAGCCGCCGTTTTCCAGCAGCACGGCAATGGCGATTTGCGGTTTTTCCACCGGTGCGAACGAAATAAACCAAGCGTGGTCGCGGTGTTGTTCGGCCAGCGCGGCGGCGTTGTAGCGCGCGCCCTGTTTGATCTGCACCACCTGTGCGGTGCCGGTTTTGCCGCCCATGGTGTAGGGCAGGCCGTGGCCGATGCGGTAGGCGGTGCCGCCCGGTTGCAGCACTTTGGCCATCGCTTGCTTAACGTATTCGAAATTGCTCTGTTTGAACGGAATGCTGCGTTCGGGCTTGGGGTCGATCAGCGTGATTTCGCGCCGTTCGTGGTCGAGCAGCTCTTTTACCAAGTGCGGGCGGTACACCACGCCGTCGTTGGCAAGTGAAGCGGTGGCGTGCGCCATTTGCAGAGGCGTGTAGGCGTTATAACCTTGGCCTATGCTCACCGAAACCATTTCGGAAGGATGCCACTCGCGCGCTTTCGGGTCTTTCGATTTGGCGAACCGTTTGGCTTTCCATTCGCGCGAGGGCAGAATGCCTTTGTATTCGTTGGGCAGATCAATGCCGGTGGGCGAACCTAAGCCGAATTCGGCCAGATAAGGGTCGGTTTTGTCGATACCCAGCTCGTAGCCCAAACGGTAGAAAAACGTGTCGGACGACACCTGAATCGCTTTGCTCAGATTGGCCGAGCCGTGACCGCGGCGCACCGAATCACGGAACAGGTGGCGCGAGCCGGGAATGCTCCACGCACCGGGCGCGGGCACCACCGTGGTTTGGGTGATTTTGCCGCTTTCGAGCAAGGCCATGCCCATAAACGGTTTAAAGGTGGAGCCGGGCGGATACAAACCTTGCGTAACACGGTTGATGAGCGGGCGCTGCCAGTCTTCGTTGAGCGCTTTCCAAGTGTCGCTGTCGATACCGTCGATAAACAGATTGGGGTCGAACGAGGGTTTGGACACAAACGCCAGCACGCCGCCCGTTTGCGGGTTGAGGGCGACAATCGCACCGCGCCGGCCGCTCATCAGGCGGTCGGCTTCTTGCTGAAGGCGGATATCCATAGCCAGCCGCAACGTTTGGCCGGTTTTGGCGGGCACGGTTTTCAACACGCGCACCACATGGCCGTAAGCGTCTTTTTCCACTTCCTGATAACCGGGCGCACCGTGAAGCTGGCGTTCATAAAAACTTTCCAAACCCGACTTGCCGATGTGGGTGCTGCCGCGATAGAGCGAAACAAGGTCTTCTTCTTCAAGCTTTTGCTGGTCGCGGTCGCTGATGCGGCCGATGTAGCCGAGAAAGTGCGCCGTTAATTCGGGATAACGGTAGTTGCGGAACGTGCGCGCGTTGATTTCCACGCCTTTGAAACGGTAGAGCTGGGCGGAAAGGCGGGCGGCTTCGTCGGGTTGCAGTTTGAGCTTGAGCGGAATGTTTTCAAAAGAGCGGTATTCGGTACGGAATTTTTTAAAACGTTTCAAATCGCCGGCGGTGATGTCCACATATGCCCGCAAGGCTTCGATGGTGTCGTCTATTTTGCCTTCGATTTCGCCGGGCACGATTTCAAGCGAATAAGCGGGATAATTGCTGGCCAGCACCACACCGTTTGCATCGACGATTTCCCCGCGTATCGGCGGAGTGGGCACCAGAGAAATGCGGTTGGTGTTGGCTTGTGCCACATATTCGTGGTGTTTGAACACTTGCAGATACACAAACCTGCCCAAAAGCACCGCAAACAAAACCACCATCAAGGCAAATGCCAAGGCCAGCCGCAACACGAAATCGCGTTGCCGGCTGGCCACATCGTGATCGTGGCCGGTGTATTGGTAGAGGTTGTTATCCATCAGCGTAAACGGCGGGAATTAAGCAGACCGAGCATGATTTTGCTCAACAAAGGCCACAGCAGCGCGCCGACGAACGGTGCGGCAAAGCCCTGCCAGTCGGCAAAGCGGTGATCGTGCATCAGGCGCACCAAGGCCATCACCGCCTGATTGCAGAGCAGGGCGCCCAATACCGCCACCGCCTGTATGCCGTGGCTGTGCACCATAATCTGCCGTTGCCGCTGCTGCACCAAAAACACCATCACCATATATGACAACGCATGCTGGCCGAGCGGCGCAGCGGTGCCGACATCGGCCAGCAGCCCCACGGCAAACGCTGTGCCCACACCAATCGATTGGGGTTTGTATAAAGCCCAATAAAGCAGCACTAGCGCGGTAAACTCGGGCAGCCAGAAAAACGTTTCAAACGGAAACGGCATAAAATCCAGCAACATGGCAAGCACGAAGCCGGATACGATAATACGTTTGGGCACGCGGTTGTGGAACTCTTCGAAATCAGTCATGGCCGGGATTAAGGGCAGGGGGCTGTTGTTGCGGCAGCACCAACACATATTTGCTGCTTCTGAATCCCGAAAGCGGTTTCAGGCCGACGCGGTAATAAGGCGTGCCCGCCGCGCGGGAAACCTGTTCCACTTTGGCCACGGGAATGCCTTCGGGATAAACGCTGTCGAGGCCGGAAGTGAGCAGAAGGTCGCCGGGGCGCAAATCGGCATCGGCGGGAAAATAGCGCAGGCTGACCGCGCCGCCGCTGCCGTAAAGCAGGCTGCGCACGCCCGTGCGCGCCACCATCACGGGCACGATGGTTTTGCTGTTGGTGAGCAGCGTTAATTCTGCGCTCAAAGGCTGCACCTGCGTAATCTGGCCGATTAAGCCGTTTTGGTCGATAACCGCGTCGCCTTCTTTCAAGCCGCTGCGACTGCCTTTGTTAACGATTAATTTGTCGGACAGCGGATCTTTGCTGTTTGAAATCACTTCCGCACCGCCGGTGATGCGGATGCCGCTTTGTTGCAGGCCGTAGAGTTTCTTCATTTCGGCCAGTTCGCGCGTTTGCAGCTCGGAACGGGCGGCCAGCAGTTTCAGACGGCCGTTTTCTTCGCTCAGGCGTTTGTTGTCGGCCATGAGATTGGCCTGCGACTGCATAAACCCGCTCACATAGCGGTAAAGGTTTACCGGCTGGTTGGCCAGCCATTGCAGCGGGTAAAGCGCCGTAGCCGCATAGCCTTTGGCATACTGCACGGCGGCGTAGCGGTTGTCGAGCAGCATTAAGGCCACGCTGGCAATCGCCAGCACAATCAGCTTGCTTGCGGGTTTGACGCCTTTTTTTGCAAAGTTTAATGAAGGTTCGGACATATTTTCAGACGGCCTGCCTGCGGTTTACAAAATCGGTATTGTATTAGGGATTGACCACAAAAATCGAATTCAGTTTACCGATCATGTCCAAAGCCTTGCCCGAACCGCGCGCCACACAGGTAAGCGGATCTTCGGCAATCATCACCGGCAGGCCGGTTTCTTCGGCCAGCAGACGGTCCAAACCCTTAAGCAGCGCACCGCCGCCGGTGAGCACCAGACCGCGCTCGGCGATATCGGCCCCCAGCTCGGGCGGCGTTTGTTCCAAAGCGTTTTTCACCGACTGCACGATTTGGTTGAGCGGCTCGGTTAAAGCTTCCAGCACTTCGTTTGAGCTGATGGTAAACGAGCGCGGAATGCCTTCGGCCAAGTTGCGGCCTTTTACTTCGATTTCGTTCACTTCCATACCGGGGAAAGCCGAACCGATTTTGGTTTTGATTTCTTCGGCAGTAGCCTCGCCGATCAACATACCGTAGTTGCGGCGTACATAATTGATGATGCTCTCGTCAAACGCATCGCCGCCCACGCGGATAGAATGTGAATACACCACGCCGGAAAGCGAAATCACGCCCACTTCGGTGGTGCCGCCGCCGATATCCACCACCATGCAGCCGGTAGGCTCTTCAATCGGCAAACCCGCGCCGATGGCCGCCGCCATCGGTTCTTCAATCAGGTTCACGCTCGATGCGCCCGCCGCCAGCGCCGAATCGCGGATAGCCTTGCGCTCCACCTGAGTCGAACCGCAGGGCACGCAAATCACGATGCGCGGTGCGGCGGCGAAGCGGCTGTTGTTCACCTTTTTGATAAACTGCTTGAGCATTTTTTCGGTAACGTTGAAATCGGCAATCACCCCGTCTTTCATCGGGCGTATCGCTTGGATGCTGCCCGGCGTCCGCCCCAGCATTTTCTTGGCTTCGGTGCCCACGGCCAAAATCGCGCTTTTGCCGTGCGCGGCATCGTTCTGCATGGCCACTACCGAAGGCTCGTCCAGCACAATCCCCTTGTTGCGTATATAAATCAAAGTGTTGGCTGTGCCCAAATCAATAGCCAAATCGTTGGAGAAATAGCGGGTGAGAAAGCGAAACATAGACATTTCCTGATGCAGATATAGTTGTTAACGATAAAAGAGAATGGCGGCACGGCTTTTTCAGACGGCCTTTTATTATTAAAATGCCTAGAAATCACCATGCCGAAAGATTGGGTTTCGGTTATAATCGCCCGCTAAACGGAGCAATAACCGGATAAACGCGTAATAATACCCCAGTTTCGGTATTTGCAGAATTAATTTTAAGGATTTTTTATGGCACTCACCCTGAGCGATGTAGAGAAAATCGCCCGTCTTTCCCGCCTGAGCCTTACCGAAGCGGAAAAAGCACAAAACCTGAAAGAATTGAATGACATATTTTCGTTAGTGGAAAAAATGCAAACGGTGGATACCGACGGCATAGAGCCGATGGCGCACCCGCACGAAGTCGCTTTGCGTCTGCGCGAAGATCAGGTTACCGAAACCGACCGTGCCGCCGAATACCAAGCCGTTGCTCCCGAAGTGCGCAACCGTTTGTATATCGTTCCCCAAGTGATAGAAGAATAAACCGTTTAATCTTTCAGACGGCTTGTCGTATTTTAATCTTGAGACCGTCTAAAAAAGTTTGGGAACAGCGAAATGACCGCCTACACCCTCAAACAAGCCAGTGAACTGCTGCAAGCCAAAAAAATCTCCGCCGTTGAGCTTAGGAATTAATGATGTCTGATGGCCGTTCATCGTTTTGGCCGATTTTATGTGCTTCGGTTTTGACTGCTTTTGCCATTGCAGTAGCAGCCATGATATGGACTGATTTGCCGCCGCGCGGCGTATTAGTTTGCCTGTATGCGGTTATCGTCTTGTCAAACAGCGTCTTGTGGATGGAACTGTGCCATCCGCCCCGATGGTGTCGCTGCCTGCTTGGCGCTTGCAGTTTTGTGTTGATACCGCTCTGTTTTGGCAGTGTGGCGCCTGCCATGCTGTTGGCGGCGGCATTGGCGGGTATCGTCTGGTTCAATATTCCGCTGCGAATTTGGCATTTTTTCTCTTGAATAAACGGTTACGATTTGCTTGGTCGGTTGCCGCAATTCGTCTTTCAGGTAGCCTGAAAAACGGATTGCCCATGAATATAACACAGGTCTCCATGGCCGTATTACCGACTGCTGGCCCGAACTTTATTCAGGTAGCCTGAACATTTTATTAATTTGAATGGAAAACGGAAAAAAACCTATGACCGCCTACACCCTCAAACAAGCCAGCGAACTGCTGCAAGCCAAAAAAGTCTCCGCCGTTGAGTTGGCGCAGGAATATCTGGCCGCCATCGATGCGAAAAACCCTGCCATCAACGGCTACGTCACGTTAGACAAAGAAAAAACCCTGGCCGAAGCGAAAGCCGCCGATGCGCGCATTGCCGCCGGCAACGCCACCGCGCTAACCGGCGTGCCGGTTGCTTATAAAGATATTTTCTGCCAAACCGGCTGGCGCTCGGCCTGCTCGTCTAAAATGCTTGATAACTTTGTGTCGCCGTACACCGCCACCGTGGTGCAAAACCTGCTCGATGCCGGCATGGTGACGCTCGGCCGCACCAATATGGACGAATTCGCCATGGGCTCCACCAATGAAACCTCGTTTTACGGCGCCACCAAAAACCCGTGGAATTTGGAAAACGTACCCGGCGGCTCGTCCGGCGGTTCCGCCGCCGTGGTCGCTGCCCGCTTGGCACCCGCCGCACTCGGTTCCGATACCGGCGGCTCCATCCGCCAGCCCGCCTCGCATTGCGGCATCACTGGTATCAAACCCACCTACGGCATCGTTTCCCGCTTCGGCATGGTGGCCTACGCCTCCAGCTTCGACCAAGCTGGCCCGATGGCGCAAACCGCCGAAGACTGCGCGATTTTGTTAAACAGCATGGCCAGCTTCGATACGCGTGATTCCACCAGCTTGGAACGCGAAAAAGAAGACTATACCCGCGATTTGAAGCAACCGCTCAAAGGCTTAAAAGTCGGCCTGCCGAAAGAATACTTCGGATCGGGCAACAGCGCAGATGTTCAGACGGCCTTACAAAACACCATTGATTTGCTCAAAGCACAAGGTGCCGAAATGGTGGACGTTTCCCTGCCGCAAACCGAGTTATCCATTCCCGCCTATTATGTGCTCGCCTCCGCCGAAGCCAGCACCAACCTGTCGCGCTACGACGGCGTGCGCTACGGCCACCGCGCCGCCCAATTCGGCGATTTGGAAGAAATGTACAGCAACACCCGCGCCGAAGGCTTCGGCAGCGAAGTGAAGCGCCGCATCATGATCGGCACTTATGTGTTGAGCCACGGCTATTACGACGCCTATTACCTGAAAGCGCAAAAACTGCGCCGCTTGGTTGCCAATGATTTTCAGACGGCCTTGCAACAATGCGACGTTATCCTCGCGCCCACTGCGCCGACCACCGCACCCAAACTCGGCAGCGACATCCACGACCCGGTACAAATGTATTTGAGTGACATCTACACCATCGCCGTCAACCTCGCCGGCCTGCCCGCGTTAACCTTGCCCGCCGGCTTCGGCTCGGACGGCCTGCCCGTGGGGGTGCAATTAATTGGTAATTATTTCAGCGAAGCCAAGATCTTGGGCGTGGCGCATCAGATGCAGTTGAACAGTGATTGGCATAGCAAAATGCCTGTCTGAAACAATGTAAGCCGTCTGAAAAAACAGTTAATTGAAGTTGGATTAGCTGCGAGCCGTAGGCATAATTCAATCAATATTTTTCAGACGGCCAACGTTGAAGAAAGGAAACGCCATGTTTGCCCCGAAACGTTTGAGTTTACCTTTATGTTTATTGCTGAGCACGGCAGCCTGTGCCGAGCCGGCGGCCAGCCAACAAAGCGCCTCAAACACTGCACCTGCGGCTTCCACCACGCAAGCCGTAAAAGCCAATCCGCAAGCCGCGGAACGCAAATGGCAATGGCAAACCGTGGCGCAGGGTTTGAATCATCCGTGGGCGCTGGCATTTTTGCCCGACGGCCGCTTTTTGGTGAGCGAGCGTAGCGGTAATCTGCGTATTGTCGGTACACACGGGCAAATCGGTGCGCCTATTGCTGGTTTGCCAAATATCGACGCCGGCGGGCAGGGCGGTTTGCTAGATGTGGTGTTAGACGAACAATTCGCTCAAAACCGCCGTCTGTATTTTTGTTTCAGCGAAGCAGGTGGTAGCGGCAACAGCACCGCCTTGGCGGAAGGCAAACTTTCCGTCGACAACCGCCGTTTGGAACAGGTGAAAACCCTGTTTAGCCAGCGGCCGAAAATCGACAGCAGCGCCCATTTCGGCTGCCGCATCGTGCTCACGCCGCAGCATATTTATTTGGGAATGGGCGACCGTTATAGCCAAAAAGAGCGGGCGCAAAAGCTCGATAATCACATCGGCAAAATCGTGCGCCTAAATCGTAACGGCGGTACACCGTCGGATAATCCGTTTGCCAAACAAAACGCCGCCGCCGAAATCTGGAGCTATGGCCACCGCAATATCCAAGGCATGACTGCCGATGCCCGCGGCCGCTTGTGGGCCAGCGAACACGGTGCGCAGGGCGGCGACGAAATCAATCTGATTGAGGGCGGCAAGAACTACGGCTGGCCGGTAATTACCTACGGCACCGATTACGGCGGCGGCAAAATCGGCGAGGGCATTACCGCCAAAGCCGGTATGGAGCAGCCGCTGTATTATTGGAATCCGTCGATCGCACCGTCCGGCCTAGTCTTTGTCGGTAAAAATCCTTACGGCAGCGATTGGCAGGGCAACCTGCTGGCCGGTTCCCTGAAATTTGGTTACGTCGCCCGCTTGAAACTCGATAACACCCGCGTATTGAGCGAAGAAAAAATCGAAGTCGGCGATCGAGTGCGCGACGTGCGCCAGGCACCGGATGGATTGGTGTATGCGCTAACCGATAGCGGAAACGGCAAATTGCTGAAACTACTGCCACAATAAACGGTTTCAGATAGGTATTGTTCGAAAAACCGAAATTACCTTGAAATCTAAATGCTGCCAACAAACTTGCAAAACACTTTTCAGACGGCCTGAACATTAACTAGATAACAGAAAGACCCCTATGACTTGGGAAACCGTAATCGGACTGGAAATCCACGTCCAACTGAACACGCAATCGAAAATTTTCAGCGGCGCATCGACCGCTTTCGGTGCCGAGCCGAACGCGCACGCCAGCGTGGTGGAGTGTGCACTGCCTGGTGTGTTGCCGGTGATGAACCGCGAAGTGGTGGAAAAAGCCATCAAACTGGGTTTGGCCTTGGATGCCAAAATCAATCAGAAAAACGTGTTCGACCGCAAAAACTATTTTTACCCCGATTTGCCCAAAGGCTATCAAATCAGCCAGTTGGATCTGCCGATAGTGGAACACGGCAAGCTGGAAATCGTGGTGGGCGACGAGGTGAAAACCATCAACGTTACCCGCGCGCATATGGAGGAAGATGCCGGCAAGTCGGTGCACGAAGGCTTGAACGGCGCCACCGGTATCGACTTGAACCGCGCCGGCACGCCGCTGTTGGAAGTGGTGTCCGAGCCGGAAATGCGTTCCGCCGCCGAAGCGGTGGCCTATGCCAAAGCCTTGCACGGTTTGGTGACTTGGTTGGATATTTGCGACGGCAATATGGCCGAAGGCTCGTTCCGCATCGATGCCAACGTATCGGTGCGCCCCAAAGGCCAGTCTGAATTCGGTACGCGCCGGGAAATTAAAAACCTCAATTCGTTCCGCTTTTTGGAGCAGGCGATTAATTACGAGGTGGGAAGCCAGATCGAAATCATCGAAGACGGCGGCAAAGTGCAGCAGGCCACCATGTTGTTCGACCCCGACAAAGGCGAAACCCGCGTGATGCGCCTGAAAGAAGACGCCCACGATTACCGCTATTTCCCCGATCCCGACCTGTTGCCGGTGATCATTTCAGACGGCCAGATGCAGGCGGCCAAGGCAGCCATGCCCGAATTGCCGAAAGAAATGGCCGCCCGTTTTGTGGCCGATTACGGCGTGAGCGACTACGACGCCCGTTTGCTGACCGCCACCCGCGCGCAAGCCGCATTTTTCGAGCAGGCGGCGCAGCAAAGCGGGCAGGGCAAGCTAACCGCAAACTGGATGAACGGCGAGCTGGCGGCCACCTTAAACAAAGAAGGCTTAAGCCTGTCTGAAAGCCCGATTCAAGCCGACCGCTTAGCCGGCTTGGTAGCAAAAATCGCCGACGGCACTTTGAGCAGCAAACTGGCCAAACAGGTATTCGAAGCGATGTGGGGCAGCGATTTGAGCGCCGAAGCCATCATCGAGCGTGATGGTCTGAAACAGATGACCGACAGCGGCGCCATCGAAAAAATCATTGATGAGGTGTTGGCCAACAACGCCAAGTCGGTGGAGGAATACAAGGCGGGCAAAGAAAAAGCGTTTAACGCGCTGGTCGGCCAGGTGATGAAAGCCAGCAAAG
>JBHALY010000068.1:0-4650 GCA_041827905.1 Neisseria dentiae | reverse complement strand
GCACCGTCAGCCGTATGGTGGAAATGCAGTCGGAAGAATATCTGGCGCTGCCCCATTTAACGCTCGGCAAAAAAAATGCCGATATTTAACAAAATATTGGCAGAGTTTGATAAAATACGCGCCCCGATTTTTGTTATCAATTTAGAATTATAGTGAAACAAAATAAAAAGGAGGCAACGCCGTATCGTTTTTATTTTGTTTTGCTATTAAAGAAAAACAGGTGTTTTTACCTGTCGGGAAACTTCATTAATTAAAGGAATTTTTCATGGCTATCGAACGTACCATTTCCATCATCAAACCCGATGCAGTTGCCAAAGATGTGATCGGCCAAATCTACAGCCGTTTTGAAAACAACGGCCTGCGCATCATCGCCGCCAAAATGAAACACCTGAGCACCAAAGAAGCCCAAGATTTCTACGCCGTGCATAAAGAGCGCCCGTTTTTTGCCGACCTGGTTGCCTTTATGACCAGCGGCCCCGTGATGATCCAAGTGCTCGAAGGCGAAAACGCCGTGGCCAAAAACCGCGAATTGATGGGTGCGACCAACCCGAAAGAAGCCGCCGCCGGCACCATCCGCGCCGACTTTGCCGAATCTATCGATGCCAACGCCGTACACGGTTCCGACAGCCTGGAAAACGCCGCTAAAGAAATCGCTTATTTCTTCAGCGAAAGCGAAATCTGCGCCCGCTAAGCGGCCGTGCAACTCTTCGGGCTGTCTGAATGCTTTCAGACGGCCTGAAGGTTTTTAGCTTTTAAATGGCAGCTTTTGCAACGCTTGCTGCAAACCCATGATAAAGCTTTCATTTAAAAGCTAAAGCTTGTAACGAACATGAAAACCAATCTGCTGAATTTCGATTTAAACGGACTGACCGAACATTTCGCGCAAATGGGCGAAAAGCCTTTCCGCGCCAAACAAGTGATGCGCTGGATACACCAAGCCGGCGCCGCCGGTTTCGACGAGATGACCGACCTGGCCAAATCCCTGCGCGCCAAGTTGCAAGATCAGGCCGAAGTGGCCGTGCCCGCTTTGATGGCCGCGCAAGAATCTTCAGACGGCACCCGCAAATGGCTGCTCGACGTGGGAACCGGCAACGGCGTGGAAACCGTGTTTATTCCCGAGGCCGAGCGCGGCACCCTGTGCATTTCGTCGCAAGTTGGCTGCGCGCTGGAATGTACCTTCTGCTCCACCGGCAGGCAGGGCTTCAACCGCAACCTGAGTGCCGCCGAAATCATCGGCCAGCTTTGGTGGGCAAACAAAGCCATGGGCGTTACCCCGAAAAACGAGCGGGTTGTTTCCAATGTGGTGATGATGGGCATGGGCGAACCGCTGGCCAATTTCGATAACGTGGTAACTGCCTTGAGTATTATGCTCGACGACCACGGCTACGGCCTGTCGCGCCGCAGGGTAACGGTGTCCACTTCCGGCATGGTGCCGCAGATGGACAGGCTGCGCGACGTGATGCCGGTGGCGCTGGCCGTGTCGCTGCACGCCTCCAACGATGCCGTGCGCAACGAAATTGTGCCTCTGAATAAAAAATATCCGCTCAGCGAACTGATGGCGGCCTGCCGCCGTTATCTCGAAAAAGCCCCGCGCGATTTCGTTACTTTCGAATATGTGATGCTCGACGGCATTAACGACAAAGCGCAGCACGCAAGAGAATTAATCGAACTGGTGCGCGATGTGCCGTGCAAATTCAACCTGATACCGTTCAACCCGTTCCCGAATTCGGGTTACGAGCGCTCGAGCAATGAAAACATCCGCGTGTTCCGCGACATCCTGCAACAGGCGGGCTTTGTGGTTACCGTGCGCAAAACCCGCGGCGACGATATCGACGCCGCCTGCGGCCAGCTCGCCGGCCAAGTGAAAGATAAAACGCGCCGCCAGGAAAAATGGCAGCAGATTACCATGCAACCTAAGGGGGTAGTATGAACATCAAAAAAACAGCGGGAATCATCATAACGGCGCTGGCGTTAAGCGCCTGTGCAGGCGGTGCGTCGAAGCCGAGTGCGCGCGAACGCGCCGAGCAGATATCCAATATCAAAACGCAGCTTGCCGTGGAATATCTGCGCGGAAAAGATTACCGCCAAGCGGTTAGCAGCATAGATGAAGCCTTGAAGGAAAACCCGAAAAACGAAAACGCTTGGCTGATTCGCGCCCAAATCTACCAATATCTGAAAGTTAACGACAAAGCCCAGGAAAGCTTCCAAAAAGCCCTGTCGATCAAACCGAACAGCGCAGAAATTAACAACAACTACGGTTGGTTTTTATGCAGCACGCAAAACCGCCCGGGCGATGCGATGCCTTATTTCGACAAGGCGTTGGCCGATCCCACTTATCCCAACCCGCACGTTGCCAACCTCAACAAAGGCATATGCAGCACCAAAACGGGCCAGTATTCTCTGGCGGAAGCCTATTTCGAGCGCGCTTTGGCCGCCGCGCCGCAGTTTTATCCCGTTTTGAAAGAAATGGCGCGCACCAAAATGCTGGCCGGCAATTTAAGCGACGCCGATTATTATTTCCGGCAATACCAAAGCAAGGTCGATGCGTTGGGTGCCGACGACCTGCTCTTGGGCTGGCGCCTGTATAATGCCTTGGGCAACACGCAGGCGGCCTACGAATACGAGGCGCAGCTGCGTGCCAACTACCCCTATTCCGATGAACTGCAAACAATTACAACAGGACGTTTGTAATGACCGATAACCAGCAATCAGAACAACACGCCTCCAACGGTGCCGCGGCCGAGTTGGGTTTGAAACTGCGTCAGGCGCGCGAGCAGAAAGGTTATTCGATCGGCGAAGTGGCCGAGCGCCTGAAACTGTCGGCCCGCCAAATCGAAGGTTTGGAAAGCGGCAACTACGAAGGTATGCCCGAGCTGGTGTTCGTGCGCGGTTTTTTACGCACCTACGGTCGCTTTCTGGATTTGGACGATAACGAAGTCGCCGCATTTTTAGACCGCATCATGCCGCAGAACCGCAATAATCTGTATGCGGTCGACCGCAGCGGCAGCCAAGCCCTGAATTATCAGCAAACCGAAGTGAAAAAATCTTTTCCCACTTGGATTTTGGGCGCGCTGACGGCGGTGGTTATCGGCGGCGGTATTTATGTGTGGCAGAGCAAGTCTAACCAAGAATACGCCAAGCAGAGCGACAATATGGAACGCCCCGAACCGGCAGGCTCGGCGGCCGGCAATCTTCAGGCCGACAATATTTCGGTGGTGGCGATGGGCAGTGATGCAGCGGCGTCGGCTGTTCCCGCTGCTTCCGCTCCGGCGGCAGTTCCGGCTCAGGCAATGGCTTCGGAACCTGTGGTTGCCGCCAGCGCTGCTTCCGGTGTGGTGCCGGTTGCCGCCGACGAATTGGCGGTTAAGGTGTTATACCGCTCCAATTTGGTTATCAAAGACAAAAACGGCGCCTTTGTCATCAACCGCATCGTGCCGGCAGGCAGCGAGCACCGCTTCAGGGGCGGCGCGCCGTATGAAGTTTGGATCGGCTATTCGCTCGGCGCCACCGCCAATTACGGCGGCCGGGAAATCAACGTGCGCCAACACTTAACCGGCAAAACCACTTCATCTTTCACCGTAGGCCAGCAATGAGCAACCCAACCCCCAAACGCCGCCAAACCCATCAAGTCCGCATCGACCATTTAACCGTAGGTTCCGATGCGCCCGTTGTGGTGCAGTCGATGACCAACACCGACACCGCCGATGCGGCGGGCACGGCGCAACAGGTTAAAGAATTGAGCGATGCCGGCTCGGAGATGGTGCGGATTACCGTAAACAGCCCCGAAGCCGCCGCCAAAGTGGCGGAAATCAGAAGCCGCTTGGACGACATGGGCTGCAACACGCCGCTGGTGGGGGATTTTCACTTCAACGGCGAGCGCCTGCTGCAAGAGTTTCCCGACTGCGCCCGCGCATTGTCGAAATACCGCATCAATCCCGGTAACGTGGGCAAAGGCGTGAAGGGCGACGAAAAATTCGCCTATATGATCCGCACCGCTGCCGAACACGATAAAGCCGTGCGCATCGGCGTGAACTGGGGTTCGCTCGACCAAAGCCTCGCCAAACGCATGATGGATGCCAATTTGGCGTCCGCTTCGCCCAAGCCGCCCGAAGAGGTCATGAAAGAGGCACTGATTGTATCGGCGTTGGAATCCGCCCAAAAAGCGGTGGATTTGGGCTTGCCCGAAAACAAAATTATTCTGTCGTGCAAGGTTAGCGCCGTGCAGGATTTGATTCAGGTTTACCGCGATTTGGGTGCGCGCTGCGCTTATCCGCTGCACTTGGGCTTAACCGAAGCGGGCATGGGCAGCAAGGGCATTGTGGCCTCAACCGCCGCATTGGCCGTTTTGTTGCAGGAAGGCATCGGCGACACTATCCGCATTTCACTCACCCCCGAGCCGGGCAGCCCGCGCACGCAGGAAGTGGTGGTGGCACAGGAAATCCTGCAAACCATGGGTTTGCGCTCGTTTACGCCCATGGTTACCGCATGCCCGGGCTGCGGCCGCACCACCAGCACGGTGTTTCAAGAGCTGGCGCGCGATATCCAGCAATATCTGCGCGACAGAATGACGGTTTGGCGCAGCCAATATCCCGGCGTGGAATCGCTGAACGTTGCCGTGATGGGCTGTGTGGTTAACGGCCCGGGCGAGAG
>JBHALY010000067.1:0-3905 GCA_041827905.1 Neisseria dentiae | reverse complement strand
GGTGGTGCCGGCCATATCGAAGGCAATCACGCGCTCTTCGCCGAGAATGGCGTTCACCAGCGTGGATTTGCCCACGTTGGGGCGGCCGATAACGGCAAACACGGGGTGTTTGGGCGCGGCGGTTTCTTCTTCGGCATCGGGGAAGTTTTCTAAAATATCTTCTATCAGGTAATACACGCCGTCGCCGTGCGCGCCGGAAATCACGTGCGGCTCGCCCAGCGCCAGCTCGTAAAACTCGGCGGCCAGCACGGCCTGATTGGCGCCTTCGCCTTTGTTCACGGCCAGATAAACGGGGCGCGGGCTTTGGCGCAGGCGGTCGGCGATGATTTTGTCTTGCGGCGTGAGGCCGGTGCGGCCGTCAACCAGAAACACAACGGCGTCGGCTTCGTCTACCGCTTGCAGGGTTTGCTTGGCCATTTCGTGCAGGATGCCGCTGTCGACCACCGGCTCGAAACCGCCGGTGTCGATAACCAGATAGGGTTTGCTGCCCACCCTGCCGTGGCCGTAGTGGCGGTCGCGCGTGAGGCCGGGCAGGTCGTGCACCAGCGCGTCTTTGCTGCGCGTGAGGCGGTTAAACAGGGTGGATTTGCCCACGTTGGGGCGGCCGACTAGGGCGATGGTGGGTTTCATAGGCTTTCTTTCTGTGTCAGGCCGTCTGAAAAGGTTTCGGGCGGCAAGCAGGTGCTGTATGGCCAACCCTCTTTAAAATCATTAAGCGTTGGTTCGCTTGTTTCAAAGCGGGTTAGCTGTAATTCCGCAGCACGGGTTTAAGATTATACGCCGTCAAACAAAAGGGCTTGCAGAAAGCTTCCTGCAAGCCTGCTTGCTGTTTTCAGACGGCCTTTATTTCAATTGGTCGGCTTTAAACTGCACCGACTCTCTGTTGGCGGCATCTTTGGGCAATTGCGCCAAAACCTGCTCGTAAACCTGCAAGGCTTCTTTGTTTTTGCCTTGCGCCAGATAAACGTCGCCTTTGGTTTCAAGCAGCAACGGCTCGAAAGCGGGGGCGACTTTGGTGTTTAAGGCGGCCAGCGCTTCTTCGTATTTGTTTTGCTGCAAACGCACAACGGCCAAGCGTTGGGCGGCCATCGCCTGCACAACCGGGTCTTGTTGGTTTTTCAGCACCCAGCTCAAATGGTTGGCGGCGGTGTCGTAGCTGCCTTTGTCGAACTCGGTGCCTGCCACCATAAACGTGGCCTGCGCGGCGGCAATCGTGCCGCTGTAATTCTGCTGGAGGTTCTGCAAATCGGCGTTCACGGCCTTGGCATCGGCGTTGCTTTGTGCTTTTTCCACCAGCTGCGTCAGCACGGTGGCGGCTTCCTGGTCTTTTTTAACCTGATGATTTTTATAAAGCACATAACCCAGATAACCGAGCGCGGCGGCTACCAGCGCGGCAAACAGCCAGCGGCCCCAGCTTTTCCAGAAATATTTGAAATTTTCGAGTTCTTCCTGTTCTTGAATGTGTGCAGCCATTTAAGCATTCTTCCATTGTTGTAGGGTGTCGGATAACAAAGCGGCATCTACTGTGGTTTGTTCGTGCCTGCCCTGCATGTCTTTTAAGGTAACGGTGCCGTCTGAAAGCTCGTTTTCCGCCACAATCAGGGCGAAGCGCGCGCCGCTGGCATCGGCTTTTTTCATCTGCGCTTTCAGGCTTTGGCTGCCGGCGTGCTGCAACACGTCGAATCCGGCGGCACGCAGGATTTGGGCGTGTTTCATCGCCTGTAAAGCGGCGCCTTCGCCCTGGTGTATGGCGTAAACATCGGGCGCGGCCTGATACGCCAGCGAGCCGTAGTCGCGCACCAGCAAAAGCAGCCGTTCCACGCCCATGGCAAAGCCGATGGACGGTGCGGGTTTGCCGCCCAGCTCTTCAATCAGGCCGTCGTAGCGGCCGCCGCCGCAAACGGTGGCCTGCGCGCCGAGTTTGTCGGTTGTCCATTCGAACACGGTTTGGTTGTAGTAGTCCAACCCGCGCACCAGGCGGGGATTTTCCACATAGGCGATGTTCAGGCCGTCGAGCATGGCTTTGAAGCCGGCATAGTGTGCGCGCGAGGCTTCGCCCAAATATTCGGTTAAGTGCGGGGCGTTGTTGCAGATTTCCTGCAAATCGGGATTTTTGCTGTCGAGCACGCGCAGGGGGTTGGTGTGCAGGCGGCGCTTGCTGTCTTCGTCGAGCTTGTCTTCGTGGCTGCCCAAATAGGCCACCAGCGCGGCACGGTGGGCGGCGCGCTCTTCGCGGTTGCCCAAGCTGTTGATTTCTAAAACCAGATGGTCGCGTATGCCCAATTCGTTCCATAAGTCTGCCGACATGGCGACGATTTCGGCGTCGATATCGGGGCCTTCAAAGCCCAAGGCTTCCGCGCCCACTTGGTGGAACTGGCGGTAACGCCCTTTCTGCGGGCGTTCGCGGCGGAACATCGGCCCCATGTACCATAATTTCTGCGGGCCGTTATACAGCAGGTTGTGCTCGACCACCGCGCGCAGGCAGGATGCCGTGCCTTCGGGGCGCAGGCTCAGGCTGAGCGAATCGTTGGAATCGGCAAAGGTGTACATTTCTTTGCCTACCACATCGGTTTCTTCGCCGATGGAGCGCACGAACAGGCCGGTCTGCTCCACAATGGGGGTGCGGATTTGGTTGTAGCCGTAGCGGCGCGCCCAGCGGGTAACGGTGTCTTCAAATGCCTGCCAGAAAGCGGCGGTAAGTTTGAAATCTTTCTGCTCCACCGGCAGCAAATCGTTCATGCCTTTAACGGCTTGGATTTTTTGTCCCATAGTTTTCTGATTTTCACATTCTTTTTTCAGACGGCCTGTTATTCGATACCGCTGTTGATAAACTGACGCAGCATACTGGTGGTCAAGCCGGCAAACTGTTTGTATTTTTCGGATTGGCCGATGCTTTCTTTATCGAGGTCGACAGAAACCAACACGCCGCTTTTGTTGCCGTAAAGCATGGTGTTTTCAACTTCCCAAGCCTGCTTTTTGCCTGACGCGGCCGGTGAAACAAAGGCCTGTATCATCTCGCCCGAGGGCAGGTTCTGCAAAATCAGGCTTTTTTTAACGTTGTCGAGCAGATCCGCTCCCACAAACTGAAACGGATTCACGGCCATATCGCTCACGCCCTGATAGGTGTAGATAAACACTTTGTGCTCTACTTTCGGGTTGTTGAGCAGATAAAGCTGTAACAGCAATTCGCGTAAATCGGGTGCCATTTTCCACCTCGCTGGTTTGGATATTGAGGCCGTCTGAAAACATAACGGCAGGTTTTACACCGGGCTGATGGGAATCACCCGGCTTTCGTTGCGTTTTTTGCCGCCTTCGCCATAATTGGTTTCTACGTATTCCTGCACAATAGCCAAAAATTCGGCGGCCATATTGTCGCCTTTGAGCGTTACTTTGCGCTCGCCGTCCACATACACGGGGGCGACGGGCGTTTCACCCGTGCCGGGCAGGCTGATACCGATGTCGGCCAGTTTGCTCTCGCCCGGGCCGTTAACCACGCAGCCCATCACGGCAACGTTCAACGATTCCACGCCGGGGTATTGGCTGCGCCAAACCGTCATTCTGTCGCGCAGATATTGCTGGATATCGCGCGCCAGCTCTTGAAACACCGTGCTGGTGGTGCGGCCGCAGCCCGGGCAGGCGGTAACCATGGGCGTAAACGAGCGCAAACCCATGGTTTGCAGAATTTCCTGCGCCACCACCACTTCCTGCGTGCGCGGGCTGCCCGGCTCGGGGGTGAGCGAAATGCGGATGGTGTCGCCTATGCCTTCCTGCAACAAAACGGCCAATGCGGCGGTTGAGGCCACAATGCCCTTGCTGCCCATGCCCGCTTCGGTTAAGCCCAAATGCAGCGGATAAGCGCAGCGCGCGCCCAAATCGCGGTAAACCTGAATCAAATCCTGCACGGC
>JBHALY010000066.1:0-6600 GCA_041827905.1 Neisseria dentiae | reverse complement strand
GTCGGAAAACGGCACGCCCAGTTCGATTAAATCGGCACCGTTGGCAGCCATGCTGTGCATGAGTGCGAGTGTGGTGCGGGTGTCGGGGTCGCCGACGGTGATATACGGAATCAGGGCTTTGTTACCGCCCAGCGCGTTGAATGTTTGCTGGATTCTGCTCATGGTTTAAGGTGCGGCGGCCTGTGTTTCAGACGGCCTGAAGATAAGGAATAAGAAAGCGGCAAGTATAACATTGCTTTGATTTTGCCTGAACGATAATTTACACAATCCGCACGCAGGCCGAAAGGCAGGCGGTGCGCGGATTGCGGTTTCAATATTTTTAATTTTTTCAGATGGTTATATTGATACGGCTACTGCGCGCAGCTTTGCGTATAGGCCGTAAATTCGGCCTGCTTGGCCTTGGCTTTGCCCGAATCGATGGCTTCGGCGGCGGCTTGAACGCCGCTTGCCAGCGAGGGGACAACATTGCCCGCATACAGGCAGGCGGCGGCGTTGAGCAGTACGATGTCGCGCGCGGCACCGGATTCGCCGGTCAAAACGCGGTTCATCAGGGCAAGCGATTCGGCGCTGTTGTTGACGCGGATGCCGTCGAGATTGGGATAGACGGCTAAACCGAATTGCTCGGGGGAAATATCGTATTCGCTGATGGTGCCGTTATGCAGCTCAGCCACGCGGGTGGGGCCGGTAACGGTGATTTCGTCGAGGCCGTCGCTGCCGTGCACCACCAAAACGTGCTGCGAGCCGAGCTGTTGCAGCACGCGCGAGAGTATGCCGCACAAATCGATGTGGAACACGCCCAAAAGTTGGTTCGGTGCGCCTGCGGGATTGGTGAGGGGGCCTAAGATATTGAAAATGCTTCTGAAGCCCAGCGAGCGGCGCACAGGGGCGACGTGGCGCATGGCGCTGTGGTGGTTGGGGGCAAACATAAAGCCGATACCGATGCCGTCGATGCTGCGGCCGACTTGTTCGGGCGTTAGGTCGAGGTTGGCACCCATTTGTTCGAGCACGTCGGCGGCACCGCTCGACGACGATACCGAGCGGCCGCCGTGCTTGGCCACTTTTGCGCCTGCGGCGGCGGCTACAAACATGGCGGTGGTGGAAATGTTGAACGTTTTGGCGCCGTCGCCACCGGTACCGACGATGTCGACCAAGTGCGCTTTGTCGAGAACGGGCACGGGGGTGGCGAACTCGCGCATCACGGCGGCGGCGGCGCTGATTTCGGATACGGTTTCCACTTTGATGCGCAGGCCGGTCAGAATGGCGGCAAGCTGTTCGGGCGGTACTTGGCCGCTCATGATCTGACGCATCAGGGCGGTCATTTCGTCGTAGAAAAGTTCGTTGTTGTCGATCAGGCGGGCAATGGCCTGTTGGGGGGTAATCATCGGTTTTCCTTGAGGGCGGGGCGTTTCAGACGGCCTGTTTGAGTGTTTAGGCCGTCTGAAAGCCTGCGAATTCTTTTAAGAAATTATCCAGCATTTCGTGGCCGTGCTCGGTGAGCAGGGCTTCGGGGTGGAACTGTACGCCTTCGATAGGCAGCGTTTTGTGGCGCACGCCCATGATTTCGCCGTCGTCGGTCCAGGCTGTGATTTCGAGGCAGCTAGGCAGTGTGGGGCGGTCGATAACGAGGCTGTGGTAGCGGGTGCAGGTTACGGGGTTGGGCAGGTTGTGAAACATACCTTTGTTTAAGTGGTGCACGGGCGACACTTTGCCGTGCATCAGCGTTTTTGCGCGCACGACGTTGCCGCCGAAGGCTTCGCCTATGGTTTGGTGCCCCAAACAGATGCCCATAATCGGCAGTTTGTCGGCGAAATGCTGCATGGCGGCTATGGAAATGCCTGCTTCTTTGGGCGTGCAGGGGCCGGGGCCGATAACCAGATATTGCGGCTTGAGGGCGGAGATTTCTTCTAGCGTGATGTCATCGTTGCGGCGCACTTCTACTTCTTGGCCGAGTTCGGCGAAATACTGCACGATGTTGTAGGTGAAGCTGTCGTAGTTGTCGATCATTAGAAGCATGATGTTTCAGCCTGTTATCGTTTTCTAAAGATGCCGTCTGAAACGGCGCGGCGTTTGATAAAGCGGTTTTCAGACGGCCTTTTCGTTGCGTTTGCCGAAATAGATAAAGCCGATGATGCCGAGAATAATCATCGGCAGGCTCAGCCATTGGCCCATCGACAGGCCCAGCGTGAGCAGGCCGAGATAGTCGTCGGGCTGGCGGGCGAATTCGGCGATAAAGCGGAACACGCCGTAGCCTGCCAAAAACACCATCGAAACTTGCCCGACGGGGCGCGGTTTGCCGGAAAACAGCCACACAATCACAAACAAGCAGATGCCTTCGAGCGCAAATTGGTAAAGCTGCGAAGGGTGGCGCGGCAGCATACCGTATTGCGCCAGCCAAGCCGCCCATTGCGGGTTGTGGGCGGCGGCTGCGG
This sequence comes from Neisseria dentiae, assembly GCA_041827905.1. GTDB lineage: Bacteria > Pseudomonadota > Gammaproteobacteria > Burkholderiales > Neisseriaceae > Neisseria > Neisseria dentiae_B. Next base: position 4,171 of record JBHALY010000066.1, on the reverse strand, counting down.
CATCTTCATAGGCGGCCTGCGGAAAGCCCATCGCCCAAAAAGCGTTGATGTCGGTTACGCGGCCCCACAGTTCGCCGTTGATAAAGTTGCCGATGCGGCCGGAAGCCAAACCCAAAGGCACCAGAGGGGCAACGAAATCGGCTACGCGCCAGAAACCGGTTTTGTATTTGCGGCCGAACAGCCACATGGCCGCCAACACGCCCAAAAAGCCGCCGTGGAACGACATGCCGCCTTCCCACACTTTCAAAATATCGGCGGGGTGCTCCATATAATATGAAAACTTGTAAAACAAAACATAGCCCAAACGGCCGCCGAGAATCACGCCGATCACGCCCCAGGTGAGGAAGTTGTCGAGCATTTCTTTGGTAAACACTTGGCCGCCGCGGTCGATGCGGCGCCGGCCCAGCCAGATAAACAGAACGAAGCCGACGATATAGCTGAGCGCATACCAGCGTATCGCCAACGGGCCGATGCTGATTAATTCGGGGCTGAACTCTGGGTGTATCATCATAACGGAATACCTTGTGCGGGTGCGTTTGCGGGCAGCCATTATATAACGGAAAAACTTATTTTTGCCACAAGGCAGCAAGCCGCAGGCAGCACGAAGCCTTTGCAAAACTCATTGAGGCCGTCTGAAATGTTTGATTCCGTCATTATCGGGCTTGACCCGATAATCCAGCATTTGCGTTTAGGAGAAAGGTGAATATTTCAGAAATATCCGGCGCTGGATTGCCGGGTCAAGCCCGGCAATGACGGGCTGGTGCTGCCAGAAACCGTATATCTGCGTTAGGTTTTCAGATGGCCTGAAGGAAGTTTTGCAAAGGTCTCGGTACAAGTAGTACAGCAAGGCGCAGCAACGCCGCGGCAGAAATAAAGTTTTTCGCGATAACAGAGGCCGTCTGAAACGCAGGAAGCAGGTTGAAACGTGCGGGCTTGTGCTGTGGCCGAACGGTGTGTTTTCAAACGGTTAACTTCGTCTAACCAATCTTGACGGATAGCGGCGCTTCGGGTTAAATGCCGCAGCAATACCCGCCGCAACATATTGCGGCAGGCATTGCCCGCCGTTTCAGACGGCCTGAGACCTTTGCAAAACCCCCATCTGCGGTGCATTTCTGCGTTGTGCGCTGCTCGCTCGCTTGCCTAACTCCATGTTATGTCTGCGCCCGCTGCGCTGCTACGCCTTGAACTGCATCTACATCTAGGGGTTTTGCAAAAGTCTCGGCCTTTTCAGAAAAATATTTGAGAATTCAAGAGGTTTTTATGGGTGCATTTAATCCGATGTACGTTACTTTCGGCATCTATTTGGTTGCCGTGTTGCTGATTGGTTTGGCAGCGTACTTTTCTACCCGCAATTTCGACGACTATATCCTCGGCGGCCGCAGTTTGGGCAGCTTCGTTACTGCGATGTCGGCGGGCGCTTCCGATATGTCGGGCTGGCTGCTGATGGGCTTGCCCGGCGCGATTTACGCCTCCGGCCTGAGCGAAGCGTGGATTGCCATCGGCCTGACCGTGGGCGCGTATTTCAACTGGCTCTTGGTGGCGGGCCGCCTGCGCGTACACACCGAATACAACAACAACGCGCTCACGCTGCCCGATTATTTCTTCCACCGCTTCGGTGCAGGCGGCCGGGCCATGAAAGTGATTTCCGCCTCCATCATTCTGTTTTTCTTCACGATTTACTGCGCTTCAGGCATCGTGGCAGGTGCGCGCCTGTTTGAAAGCCTGTTCGATGTTACCTACACCCAAGCCATGTGGCTGGGCGCGGGCGCAACCATTGCCTATACCTTTATCGGCGGTTTTCTGGCCGTAAGCTGGACGGATACCGTACAGGCTACGCTGATGATTTTCGCCCTCATCATTACCCCGGTTATGGTGTATCTGGCCTTGGGCGGTGCCGATGAAATGAACGCCGCCATTCAAAGTGTGGCCGCCACCACCGGCAAAGAATACGGCAGCCTGCTGGCCGGTACCACACTGATGGGCATTATTTCCACTGCCGCATGGGGCTTGGGCTATTTCGGCCAGCCGCACATTCTCGCGCGCTTTATGGCCGCCGAAAACGTGAAATCGCTGGTGTCCGCCCGCCGCATCGGCATGACTTGGATGATTCTGTGCCTCGCAGGCGCGTGTGCCGTGGGTTATTTCGGCATCGCCTATTTCGGCGGCCACCCCGAACAGGCGGGCGCGATGGCAGGCAACAACGAGCGCATCTTTATCGCGCTGACCACGCTTTTGTTCAACCCGTGGATTGCCGGTGTGATTCTTTCTGCCATTCTCGCCGCCGTGATGTCCACCCTGTCGTGCCAGTTGCTGGTGTGTTCGAGTGCCATCACCGAAGACTTCTATAAAGGCTTTCTGCGCCCCAATGCGCCGCAGCAGGAATTGGTGTGGATAGGCCGCATTATGGTGCTGGCCGTGGCCGTGATTGCTATCGTCATCGCCGCCGACCCCGAAAGCAAAGTGTTGGGCTTGGTGTCTTACGCTTGGGCAGGCTTCGGTGCCGCATTCGGCCCGGTGGTGATTTTGTCGGTGTTCTGGAAACGCATGACTGCCGCCGGCGCGCTGGCCGGCATGATTGCCGGTGCCGTTACCGTGGTGGCATGGAAACCCTTAACCGGCAGCAGCCTTTATGAAATCGTGCCCGGCTTTATCGCCTGCTTTATCGCCATCGTGGCGGTGTCGCTGATGGGCAAGGTTTCCAAAGAAGTGGAAAATAAATTCGAAGAAGCCGACAAGGCTTATCAGGCCGCAAAATAAGCGGATTGGCAGGCCGTTTGAAGTTCAGACGGCCTGAACGGTCTGCAAAGTTCTAGACCGAGGCCTTTGCAAAAATACGTTTTAATCCTGAGTTTATTTATGTTTCGTCATGCCCGGGGCAAACACGGGCATGATGCAGAGGTTTTAAGATGCCGAAAGGGGTGTTGCAAAGGTTTCAGGCCGTCTGAAAAATAAAATGGAAAAAGCCCGGGTATAACAACCGGGCTTTTTCCATTAAGCAAACAACAGCTTATTCCAGCACCACTTCCACGCGGCGGGCTTCGGCATTGTTGCCGCTGCCTTCGGCATTTTCAGGTTTGCGCAGCTCGATTTGCGATTCGGGCACGCCCAAGCCCAACAGGGCATCGCGCACGGCAAACGCGCGTTTTTTCGACAGCTCTTCGTTTTTCGTGCGGTTGCCGGTGGCATCGTGGAAGCCTGAAACCACGGCTTTTTTGCCTTCTTTCGCGCCCGCCAGTACGTTTTTCAGGGCTTCTTCGGCATTGGCGGCCAAATCGGCTTTGCCGGTGGCGAAGTAGAATTTCACCACGCCGTTTTCAACCACTGCTTGTGCGCCGTCGCTCACCGTAACGGTTTGGGTGTCGGCCAGAATCTGTTCGGCGGCGGCGCCGGAAGCAGAAGATTCGGCAGCGGATGCGGCGGCAGGTGCGGCAGCCGAAGCCTCTGAAGGTGCAGAGGCCTGCATTTCGGGAGCGGAAGCCACGGCAACGGTTTCTTCAACCACCACCGCCGAAGCCTCTTGGCCGTAGCCGGGCGAGCCTTCGATTTTGCCGTTTTCCCAACCCCAAACGGCATAAAAAAGAATCGACAATACCGACAGCGCCGCTGCGCCGCCGGCAATCCATAAACCGATGCGCTGTTCTTTGTGGTCGTTGTTGTCCGACATTTCCTTTTCCTTTGAATAGATTATGAATAGATGAAAAACCTGCCGCATTATACCCAAAAATCCGTGCAAAGAAAGTATGAGGCCTTTGCAAACCCGCATCTGCGGCGTATTTTAGGGTACTGCCCACCCGTTTGGCCTTCTATTGGATATGTCTGCGCCCGTGCCCGCCGCATCGGGCGGCAGGCCGGGCTGTGGCACAAACCTATCCAAAAAACCGCCGAAACAGTAAAATGCAGGCTTTTCTTGATTATCTGAACTCCGGCAACCATCATGCTCACCTTCCAACAAATCATTTTCAAACTGCAAACGTTCTGGGCCGACAAAGGCTGCACCATCATCCAACCTTTCGATATGGAAGTGGGCGCCGGCACCAGCCACCCGGCCACCTGCCTGCGCGCGCTCGGCCCCGAGCCGTGGTTCGCCGCTTATGTGCAGCCTTCCCGCCGCCCCAAAGACGGCCGCTACGGCGACAACCCCAACCGCCTGCAACACTATTACCAATTTCAG
>JBHALY010000065.1:0-11574 GCA_041827905.1 Neisseria dentiae | reverse complement strand
GGCGGCCAGATCGGTTTGGCCGCGGATCAGGCGGTAAGGCAGGGCGGATACGTCGGCTGCGGCGGCCAGCGGGCTGTGTGCGCCCATGCAATAAACGATATGGCTGCCGTAAAAGGTTTGCGCGGCGGTTTCCACCTGCCAGACGCCGTTGCGGTATTCGGCGGCCAGCGCAGGGGTGCGGGTGTGCAGCTCTATCAAGGGGTGGTCGAGCAGGGCGTTGATCAGCGCGGGCGGGTTCAGCCACACGCCCTGCGGCCAATAAAGCGCGCTTTGCGTGAGGGGGATGCCGGCCAGTTGCGAGGCCGTTTCGGCGCATACGGGGCGGTAGAGGTGGGCATGGTGGGTTTGCGCCGAGAGCGCCAGATTGCGGCGGGTTTCTTCGTCGTTGTGGTTGAGATGCAGCACGCCGCTGCCGCCCCAGTTTTCCTGTGCGGGCAGTAGGGCATCGAGCAGGCGGCGGGTGTGGCCGTAGCCGCACAGCAATAATTCGGTCTGCTCGGTGTTGTGCGGCGAAATCTTGGCATACAGCAGCCCCTGGCGGTTGCCCGAGGCGGCGTTGGCCGGTTCGGCGGCTTCGAGCACGGTAACGGGCAGGCCGTGCTGCGCCAGCGCGCGGGCGGTGGCGGCGCCGGCGATGCCCGCGCCGATAACAATAGCGCGGGTTGCGGTGCGGTGTTCGGGCGGTTTGAACCACGGTTTAACGTCGGATGGCGGCAGTTGTGGTACGGCTTCGGTTTGCCATTGCACGGGCTGCGGGAAATGTTCGCCGAGGCGGCAGGCGGTTTCAGACGGCATCAGCCACAAATGTACGCCCGGCAGAATATCGTATAGCGCATTGGCGGCATTAAACTGAATGCAGCCCAGCTTGCTTCCGATGGCTTGGCTTAACGCGCTTTCTTGCGGCGAAGGCGTTTCAGACGGCACGAACACGGGCAGGGCGTTGTCGGGCAGGCACACAACCAGATGCAGCGGTTTGGGGTGCTGAGCAACGGCGCGGGCCAGTGCCGGTAAAGAAGGCGGGCGGTTCCAAGCGAGGTAGTTCATCTGTCAGGCCGTCTGAAAAATAAAGGCCGGAATTTTAGCACGCGCTTCGGCCGCATACCGCCCAAGTGTGGGGAAAAGCTGTTAAAATCAGGGCGATTTATTGTTTCAGACGGCCCTGAGGCCGATTGGGAAAATCCGTCGGTTTGTATAGTGAAACCGCCCCTGCCGCCGTCTGCCCCATACAACCAAACGGAAACCGTTATGAACCCCTTAATCGCCGACTTCAACGCCGAACCCGCGCGTGCGCCCGTGATTGTGGCGCTGGATTTTGCCAACGAACACGACACGCTCGCGTTTGTGCGCAGGCTTGAGCCGTCTTTATGCCGCTTGAAAATCGGCAAAGAGCTGTTTACCGCCACCGGCCGCCGCTTGGCCGAAAGCCTGATTAACCAAGGCTTCGAGCTGTTTCTCGATTTGAAATACCACGATATTCCCAACACCGTGGCCAAAGCCTGCCGCGCGGCGGCGGAAATGGGCGTGTGGATGGTGGATATGCACGCCTGCGGCGGCGGCCGCATGATGGAAGCCGCCGCCGAAGCCGTGGCCAATCAGGCGCACCGGCCGCTGTTGATCGGCGTAACCGTGCTCACCAGCATGGAAGCGGCCGATTTGGCTGAAATCGGCCTGAACGCGCCGGTGGAAGAGCTGGTGTTGCGCTGGGCGAAACTCGCGCAAAGCTCGGGTTTGGACGGCGTGGTGTGTTCCGCCCACGAAGCCGCCCCGCTGCGCCGCGACTTGGGCGAAGATTTCGTGCTGGTTACGCCCGGTATCCGCCTCGATGTGGCGGGCAATAGCGACGACCAACGCCGCATCATGACCCCGGGCCAAGCGCTGGCGGCCGGTTCCACCTATCTGGTGATGGGCCGCCCCGTTACCCAAGCCGCCGACCCCGTGGCCGTGCTGCGCGAAATCAATGAGGCCGCCCGGGCCGTGCGCTGATTTTTTCAGACGGCCTATACAATATATTTCAGCGTTTCAGGCCGTCTGAAACCCAAAGAAACGGATTTGATCAATATGGTATTTCCAACCGACCCGCAAACCCTTAAAACCCGCCTTGCCCAAGCCCGTGTGTTGGTGGTGGGCGACGTGATGCTCGACCGCTACTGGTTCGGCGACGTATCGCGCATTTCCCCCGAAGCCCCCGTTCCCGTGGCCAAAATCGGCAAAACCGACCAGCGCGCCGGCGGTGCCGCCAACGTTGCCCGCAATGTCGCCTCGCTGGGCGGGCAGGCCGCCCTGCTGTCGGTAACCGGTAACGACGAAGCCGCCGACGTGCTCGACGGCCTGATGCGGCAGGACGGCGTGGCCGCCCATCTGGTGCGCGATTCGGAAATCGCCACCACCGTGAAACTGCGCGTGGTCGCCCGCAACCAGCAATTAATCCGCCTCGACTTTGAAGAGATGCCGCACCGCGAAATCCTCGATTCGGTAAAAGACCAATACCGCGCGCTGCTGTCCGAATACGATGTGGTGATTCTGTCAGACTACGGCAAAGGCGGCCTGCTGCATGTGGCCTCGATGATAGAATGGGCGCGCCAGGCCGGCAAACCCGTGCTGATCGATCCCAAAGGCGACGACTACGAAAAATACGCCGGCGCCACCCTGCTCACGCCCAACCGCGCCGAGCTGAAAGAAGTGGTGGGCAGTTGGCGCAGCGAAGCCGAGCTAACCGAAAAAGCGCAACACCTGCGCCGCCACCTCGAACTCGAAGCCCTGCTGCTCACCCGCAGCGAAGAGGGCATGACCCTGTTCGGCGGCAGCGAAATCGTCAACCGGCCCACGCGGGCGCAGGAAGTTTACGATGTGTCCGGCGCGGGCGACACCGTTATCGCCAGCATGGGCTTGGGGCTGGCCGCCGGCTTCAGCCTGCCCGACGCCATGCACATCGCCAACACCGCCGCAGGCGTGGTGGTGGCCAAACTGGGCACGGCGGTGTGTTCGTTTGCCGAACTGACCGCCGCGCTCGAAAAGGAATAACGGCGGTTTCGGCCTACGGCAGCAATATCGGCTGTAACCGAAACAGCTTTACAAACTTCCGATGCCGTCTGAAATCTTTTTCAGACGGCCGCAACAAAAGGAAAGCATTATGACCATCATCGTAACCGGCGCCGCCGGCTTTATCGGCAGCAACATCGTTCAAGCCTTAAACCGGCGCGGCATTACCGACATCGTTGCCGTCGATAATCTCTCGCGCGGCGAAAAGTTCAAGAATCTGGCCGAGTGCGAAATCGCCCATTATCTCGACAAACACGAATTTATCCGCCAAGTGCGCGAGCACGAGCTGCCCTACGACAATATCGAAGCCGTGTTCCATGACGGCGCCTGCTCCGACACCATGGAGCACGACGGCCGCTATATGATGGACAACAACTACCAATACAGCCTCGACCTGCTCGATTGGTGCCAAGACGAACGCATCCCCTACCTTTACGCCTCCAGCGCGGCGGTGTACGGCAAAGGCGAAATATTCCGCGAAGAGCGCGAGCTGGAAAAACCGCTCAACGTTTACGGCTATTCCAAATTCCAATTCGACCAAGTGGTGCGCCGCCGCATGAAAGAGGGGCTGACCGCGCAGGTGGTTGGCTTCCGCTATTTTAACGTTTATGGCCAGCACGAGCAGCACAAAGGCCGTATGGCGTCGGTGGCCTTCCACCACTTCAACCAATACCGCGAAAACGGCTACGTCAACCTGTTCGGTGCCAACGACGGCTACGGCAACGGCGAGCAGACCCGCGATTTTGTGAGCGTGGAAGACGTGGTGAAAGTGAACCTGTTTTTCTTCGACCACCCCGAAAAATCAGGTATTTTCAACCTCGGCACCGGCCGCAGCCAGCAGTTTAACGAGCTGGCCGCAGCCACCGTCAACGCCTGCCGCGTGGCCGAAGGCAAGGCGGCGATGACGCTGGAAGAGCTGGTAAAAGAAGAGCTTATCCGCTATATCCCCTTCCCCGATGCGCTCAAAGGTAAATACCAGAGCTTCACCGAAGCCGATATTTCGCGCCTGCGCGAAGCGGGCTACGACGGCACTTTCTTCGATGTGAACGAAGGCGTGAGCCGCTATGTGCAGTGGATGCTGGAAAACCTTTAGCAAGTGCGGCAGGCCGTCTGAACGGTAAAAATCTTTTATAATTAATGTTTTCAGACGGCACGGTATTGTATTTTCGGCATTACGCGCCATTTTAAAGAGAGCTGTAATAAGATCAAACAGGCCGTCTGAAGCCTATAAACATAAGGAGAAAACATGGATAACCAATACGATTTCGTCACCTCCGATTTGATCGACATCGCCCCCGACACCCCCTCGTGCGAAACCCAATTTCGCCATTTCGGCCGCCATTACCGCTTCTGCGGCAGAATCCGCACGGTAAAATGCAGCCGCGACAACGGTTTGGTGAAAAAGCTGATGAACACCCATTCCGACGGCGAAGTGCTGGTGGTGGACGGCGGCGGCGATTTATACAGCGCACTGATGGGCGACATGATTGCCGGTGCAGGCGCAGCCAACGGCTGGGCAGGCGCGGTGATTTTCGGTGCCATCCGCGACAGCGAAGCACTCAACACCCTCGATTTCGGCGTGAAAGCATTGGGCACCAATCCGCGCAAAAGCGGCAAGGAAGGCACGGGCGAAGTGGACGTGCCGGTCAGTTTCGGCGGCGTAACTTTCACGCCAGGACATTATCTATACAGTGATTCAGACGGCATTTTGGTTTCGGAACAACCGTTTCATCAGGAATAAAACATGCAGGTAACTTCAAAATGGATTGACGGAATGTGCTTTGTCGGCACCACGGAGCACGGCCACAGCGTGGTGATGGAAGGTGCGGCGGCGGAAGGGGGCGTCAAACGCGGCCCCAGCCCGATGGAAATGCTGCTGCTGGGCGTGGCGGGCTGTTCCAGCATCGACGTGGTGATGATTGCCGAAAAACAGCGCCAAAGCGTTACCGACTGCCAAGCTGCCGTTACCGCCAAACGGGCAGACGACCCCCCGCGCGTGTTTACCGAAATCCACATCCATTTCAAAGTGTTCGGCCGTGATCTCAAAGAGAGCGCGATTGCCAAAGCCGTGGAGATGTCGGCCGAAAAATACTGCTCCACCTCGATTATGCTGGGCAAAGCGGCAAAAGTAACGCACAGTTTCGAATTGATTGAAGCAGCATAAAGGTTGCGCCGATTGAGGCCGTCTGAAAACCGTTCAGACGGCCTTGAAACCCATCTATGATGACTCTGAGAAATAAAGAGACACAGTATGTTTGAAAGCAAGAGCAATAATACCAACAATATGTTTTACGCCCCCGCCGCTTCCGCTTCGATGGAAGAGCGGCACGACTCCGAGCTGTTCAGGGTGTATGCCCAGATTCTCGACGGGATTACCGACCACCAACTCCGCCCCGGCCACAAACTGACCGAGTCGGATTTGTGCCGGCAGATGGTGTGTTCGCGCGGCACCGTACGCAGCGCACTCTCACTGCTCGCACACGACAAAATCGTCGATTTGCTGCCCAACCGGGGCGCATTCGTGCATGTGCCCGATGCCAAAGAAACGGAAGACGTGTTCAAAATGCGTATCGCGCTGGAAGAAACCGTGATCAATATGCTGCTCGAACGCCCTGATCTGGCCGAGCGCGCCAAACCGCTGTATGCCATGATCGAGCGTGAAGAAGCCGCCTTCGCACGCGGCGACCGTGTGGCATGGAACCGCCTTTCCAATGCCTTTCACGTCGAACTGGCGCGGCTGCTCGACAACAGCGTGCTGATTGATATCGTCAACACTTTGTGCGCCCGTTCCTCGCTGATTATCGCCGTTTTCGACGCCCCCAAAGACCGTTTGCGCCACACCTACTGCGAACACCGCGAAATTCTCGACCTGCTGGTGGCGGGTAAAGGCAACCGCGCCTGCAAAATGATGCGCAAACACTTGGGCCAATGCCAGGCGCGCCTGCTGCGCAAATTCGGTTTGGAAGAAGAGCAATAACCCGCGCCTGCCGCAGCCGTGCCCGTTAACAAACCGCATCCTGACCGGATGCGGTTTGTTTATGCCGCGATCTTTGCAGAAAAGCATTGTTTTGAATGCTGCGGGCACTACACTCGTCATACTCGGGCTTGACCTGAGTATCTGTTAAAATACACTTTTCCCGATTCCCGCCTGCCGACTATGAACCTCGTCCAACATTTAGACCACCTGCTGCCGCAAACCCAATGCCGCGAATGCGGCTATCAGGGCTGCTTACCCTATGCGCAGGCGCTGGCGGGAGGAGAGGCCGAAATCAATCTGTGTGCACCGGGCGGAGAGGCTGTGATGCTGGATATTGCCGGCCTGCTCGACAGGCCGCCGCTCAAGCCCGCCAAGATCCAAGAAAAAGCACTGGCGTGGATAGACGAAACCGTATGCATAGGCTGCACGGCCTGCATCAGAGCCTGCCCGGTCGATGCGATTATGGGCGCATCCAAACAGATGCATACGGTTATCCGCAACGAATGCACGGGGTGCGGGTTGTGCGTGGCGCCGTGTCCGGTCGACTGTATCCATATGCAGCCGGTTGAAGCCGGTTTTCTGCCGCTGGCGCATGCAAACGAACGCGGCGGCAATCCGCGCCAAGCCGCGGCCGAATATGCCCGCGCCCGTTTTAACTGGCACGAAAAGCGTACGGCGAGGGATTTGCAGGAGAAAAAAGCCCGCTTGGCCGAACGCGAAGCCGCCGTTAAAGCCAAAGCGGCAGAACAGGCTGCCACGACGCGGACGACCGCTTCCCCGTTCAGCCCTGCCGACCTGATCACACAGGCAATGGCGCGCGCCCAAGCGCAGCAAACGCAACGGGTGGTGTCGGCCAACCGCGAAGCTTATCAGGCAAGGCAGTTGGAAGAAGCCAAAGAACGCGCCGCCTACCGCCGTGCACAGCGTGATTTGCAATACGGCAATGAAGAAGAAAAAGCGGCCGCATTGGCGTTTCTGCGTCAATATAAGGCTGAGCAGGAGGCTAAAGCAGCCAAGCGCGATTAGGTTTATCCGCGGTAGCCAAGCAATTTAACTTAATCGCAGCATCGCCATATTCGGGTTAAGCACGAGTATGACGTATGTGCTTTTTCTTAAGTTGATTTATAGTTGCCAATTTTGAAAGGTGCTGCCCCATAACGATACAGGCCGTCTGAAAGTTTCAGACGGCCTGTTGCTATTTGGAAAAACCGGTTCGATTAATGGTGGTGTCCGTGCTCGCCGTGCACATGGCCGTGGGCGATTTCTTCTTCGCTGGCATCGCGCACGCTGTCAACCGTGGCTTTGAAGCGGATTTTCATGCCGGCCAGCGGGTGGTTGCCGTCAACCACGGCCTTGCCGTCGGCCACGTCGGTTACGCGGTAAACCCATACATCGCCGGTTTCGGGGTCGTCGGCCTCGAACATCATGCCCACTTCCACTTCAACGGGGAACACGCTCACATCTTCGATGCGCACCAACTCGGGGTCTTGCTCGCCGAAAGCGTCGTCGGGCTGCAACACAATGTCCACCACATCGCCCGCCTCTTTGCCGTGCAGCGCTTCTTCTACCAACGGAAAAATACCGTCGTAGCCGCCGTGCAGGTAGGCGATGGGTTGTTCGGTTTTGTCGAGTAACTGGTCGTTGGCGTCAAACATCTCGTAATGCAAGGTAACAACGGAATTTTTTTGGATAGCCATGCTAAGGTCCTTGTTTGTTTTGAAAATTCGGTTTCTTTGATAAAACTTCGGCGATTATAACACACTTATGCACGCACCCCGGGTTTCAATTTATCGGGCGAAATCAAGTTATGCGCGTCAAAAATTATGCAAATGTTGTATTTTTGCCACTTTGTGCATCATTATGGCAAATAATGCGTAATAATTCTGAAAATAGTTTTATTTGTTATCGGATTATTTAAAATTTTGAAATTTCAATGCAAACTTTAGTTTTATTACAGAAATAAAGCAGAAATTTGCAATTTATATTGAACTTATTTCTGCTTTGATATGACTAAGCTACCATATTCATGGTTCGCTGGGTTGCCGGTTGCATTGCATTAGCCAAGCAGGTCGTGCATAATGCCGAAATTCAGCAATGAATTTCTTTTTCCCATATGAGACCGGGTTCGTGCCTGTGTCAATTTGTTTTTAAATCGATTTAAAAGGTATTGAAAATGAAAAAATCTCTGTTAGCCGCTGCTCTGATGTCTTTGTTCTTGGCCGCCTGCGGTCAGCAAGCCAGCGCTCCCGAAGCTGCTGCTTCTGCTGCCAGCGAAGCCGCTTCTGCCGTTGATGCAGCTGCTTCTGCTGTTGACACTGCCGCTTCTGAAGTTTCTGCTGCTGCTTCTGCTACTGAAGCCGCTGCCGCTTCTGCTACTGATGCTGCCGCTTCTGCTGCCGACACTGCCGCTACCGCTGCTGCTTCTGCTGCCGACACTGCCGCTTCTGCTGCTGCTTCTGCCGCCAAATAAGCATATTTTTAAAATATGCAGCAAAAAGCAGGATACAATGTATCCTGCTTTTTGTTTTGGGCAATCATTCCGCCCTAGCCTTTGCCCCTTCCGAAACCGTTTCGGAAGGTTTTCCTGTTTTTCAGACGGCCTGAATATGAATCCGCAACACATCAAACCAGCATTGCTGCAATTTTTAAGTACAGACGAAATCTTAGAAGACGCATCCGCCTGGCTGACCGACCAGCGCCGCCGCTATACCGGCACGGCCGATGCGGTGGTGCAGCCAAAAAGCGTGGCTGCGGTACAGAAGTTGATGCGGTTTTGTTTTGAAAACCGGATACCGGTAACGCCGCAGGGCGGCAACACGGGGTTGTGCGGCGCTGCCGTGCCTGAGGGCGGGGTGTTGCTGAACCTTTCCAAACTCAACCGAATCCGCAGCATCAATTTGGCCGACAATGCCGTTACCGTGGACGCAGGTGCGGTGCTGCAAACGGTGCAGGAAGCGGCGGCGGCGGCGGGGCGGCTGTTTCCGTTAAGTTTGGCCAGCGAAGGGTCGTGCCAGATCGGCGGCAATATCGCCTGCAATGCGGGCGGGTTGAATGTGTTGCGCTACGGAACCATGCGTGATTTGGTGTTGGGGCTGGAAGTGGTGTTGCCGGACGGTGAACTGGTTTCGCACCTGCACCCGCTGCACAAAAACACCACCGGTTATGATTTGCGCCATCTGTTTATCGGCAGCGAAGGCACACTGGGCGTGATAACGGGGGCGACGTTGAAACTGTTTGCATTGCCGAAAACCGTTGAAACCGTATGGGTGGGGGTGGATTCGATAGAGCAGGCGGTAGAACTGCTTACGCTGGTGCAGGGCGGTTTTGCCGAGCGTTTGTGCAGCTTCGAGCTGGTCAGCCGTTTTGCGTTGGCGTTGTCGTCCGATTTCAGCGGCATCGGCCAACCGGTTGATGCGCCGTGGCATATTTTGCTGGAATTGGCCGACTCGATGGAAAGCGGCGGCTTGGGTGAAGAATTGGCGGAGTTTTTGCTGGCGCACGGTTTCGACAATGCCGTGGCGGCGCAATCCGAAGCCGAACGCCAAGCCTTGTGGACGTTGCGGGAAAATATTTCCGCATCGCAGCGCAATTTGGGCGCCAGTATCAAACACGATATTGCGGTGCCGATTGAGAAAGTGGCTAAGTTCGTGGCCGATTGTGAAAGTGCGCTTCAGACGGCCTTTCACGGCATCAATATCGTGATGTTCGGCCATTTGGGCGACGGCAGCCTGCATTACAACACCTTCCTGCCCGGCGTGTTGGATAACGGGGTGTATGAATATGAAGATGCGGTGAATGCCGTGGTGTATGAAAACGTGCTGGCCTGTAACGGCACAGTGGCGGCGGAACACGGTATCGGCGTTGTGAAAAAGCAATGGCTGCCGAGCGTGCGCAGTGCGGCGGAAATTGCGTTGATGCGTGCGGTGAAAGCCAAACTTGATCCGCGCGGCATTATGAACCCGGGCAAATTGCTGCCGTAGTTTTGTTTCAGACGGCCAAAGGCTTGTGAAAAAAAACCGGACAGGTCGTCTGAAATATCTGATCGGACAAAATAATTGTTGGGTTGCGAAAACTTTTCAGGCCGTCTGAAACATTTCAGACGGCCTGCTTTAATCCGCACAATTTAATTATTTTACGCCTGTTTTTTGCTGCGTAACAGAGTTTGCCCGGCTGTTTTATCCTACTACATTTTGTTACCTGATTTATATCAAGTAGTAATTTTGTTTCAATAAAATCGCAGCGCATCCGTCTTGAATAAGTGCTATTCTGTGTCCATTAAGTTTCATGTAACCCGTTTCTTATCGTTTGAAAAAACAAGGAGTTCAAAAATGGCTACCACCGCACAAGAGCGCCCCGCCGCATGGGCCGGCTTTAAAGCCGGCGAGTGGGAGAACAGTATTGACGTACGTGATTTTATTCAGAAAAACTACACGCCTTATGAAGGTAACGCCGACTTTTTAGCGCCGGCCACCGAAGCCACCACCAAACTGTGGGCCGAAGTGATGGAAGGCATCAAAGTGGAAAACCGCACCCACGAGCCTTACAAAATCGACGCCCAAGTGGTTTCCGGCATCACCAGCCACGGCCCCGGCTATATCGACAAAGATTTGGAAACCATCGTCGGCCTGCAAACCGACGAACCGCTGAAACGCTCCATTATGCCTTTCGGCGGCCTGAAAATGGTGCAGGATTCCTGCAATATCTACCGCGTGGAACTGAACCCCGCCGTAACCGAAATCTTCACCAAATACCGTAAAACCCACAACCAGGGCGTGTTCGACGTTTACACCCCCGATATCCGCCGCTGCCGCAAATCAGGCGTGCTGACCGGCCTGCCCGACGCTTACGGCCGCGGCCGCATCATCGGCGACTACCGCCGCGTGGCGTTGTACGGCATCGACCGTTTGATGGCCGACAAAGTGGCGCAGTTCAACTCGCTGCAACCCGATTTGGAAGCCGGTAAAAACTTGGAAGAAGTAATCCGCCGCCGCGAAGAAATCAACGACCAGCACAAAGCTTTGGGCCAAATGAAAGAAATGGCCGCCAGCTACGGTTTTGATATTTCCGGCCCCGCCAAAAACGCCCGCGAAGCCGTGCAGTGGACTTACTTCGCCTATCTGGCTGCCGTAAAATCGCAAAACGGCGCCGCCATGTCGTTCGGCCGTGTGGCCACTTTCTTAGACATCTTCATTGAGCGCGACCTGCAAAACGGCACGTTAACCGAAATCGAAGCGCAAGAGCTGATCGATCACTTGGTAATGAAGCTGCGTATGGTACGCTTTTTACGCACCCCCGAATACGACCAATTGTTCTCGGGCGACCCGATTTGGGCTACCGAATCCATCGGCGGTATGGGCTTGGACGGCCGCACGCTGGTAACCAAAAACAGCTTCCGCTTCCTGCACACCCTGTATAACATGGGTCCGTCGCCCGAGCCGAACATTACCGTGTTGTGGTCCGAGCAGCTGCCCGACGGTTTCAAACATTTCTGCGCCAAAGTATCCATCGACACTTCGTCTATCCAATACGAAAACGATGACTTAAGGCGCCCCGACTTC
>JBHALY010000064.1:0-4915 GCA_041827905.1 Neisseria dentiae | reverse complement strand
GCTGCCATCAAGGCATGAAAAAAGATAATAAGATTAGGTTTATTAAAGATTATTTCTCTATTCGGCAGCCTGAATAGCACCCAAAATGTCCCTTAGAGAGATGCTACTCCAAAATAGCACCCATTTTGTCCCTTACGCCAATATTTCAGAAGTATCCGGTGCCGGATTGACGGATCAGGCCCGGCAATGACGGGCCGGTGCTACCGGAAACCGTGCATCCGCATTAAGTTTTCAGATGGCCCGAAGGTAGTTTTGCCAAGGTTTCGGCCTGAAATCTTCAGCAGGTTGTTTAGGCCGTCTGAACGTCATGCCCGGGTCAAGCCCGAGCATGGCGGAAAACCGGCATCTTCAAACTTCAACCGGCTATCCGGCAAAAGCTACGGCATTTATTCCGCTGTGGGCAGCTCCATCGCCAACACGGCGGCTTCCTGTTTGCGGCGGAAGGCTTCGAGTTTTTCGGCCAGCTCGGGGTTTTCGTTGGCCAGCAGGGCAACGGCAAACAACGCGGCGTTGGCCGCACCGGCTTCGCCGATGGCAAACGTGGCCACGGGAATGCCTTTGGGCATCTGCACGATAGACAGCAGCGAATCCTCTCCGCGCAGGTATTTGCTCGGCACGGGCACGCCCAACACCGGCACGGTGGTTTTGGCGGCCACCATGCCGGGCAGATGGGCGGCTCCGCCCGCACCAGCAATGATGGCTTTGATGCCGCGCCCGCGTGCGGTTTCGGCATATTCAAACATTAAATCGGGGGTGCGGTGTGCGGAAACGACGCGTGCTTCGTATTCAATGCCGAATTCTTTTAAAAACTGTGCGGCATGCTCCATAACCGGCCAGTCGCTGTTGCTGCCCATAATGATGCCTATTTGAGC
Organism: Neisseria dentiae; assembly: GCA_041827905.1. Classification (GTDB taxonomy): domain Bacteria; phylum Pseudomonadota; class Gammaproteobacteria; order Burkholderiales; family Neisseriaceae; genus Neisseria; species Neisseria dentiae_B. The sequence continues at coordinate 4,043 of JBHALY010000064.1, read as the reverse complement.
CATGTTTAATCCTTTAAATTTTAATGTTTGACCGGGAGTGCAGTCAGAAAGCATTGCGGCGGTATTTTTGAGTAAGAATCCACTTCGCAAGCCTTCCGGCTACACGCCCCAATCAGCGTTTTTTCAATTCGCCGTATGCGCGCTTGGCGGCCGGGCTGTCGGGATAGATTTGAATCAGTTTGCGCCAGGTGTCGCGGGCGATGTCCTGCTGCTGCATACGGTATTGGCACGAACCCACGCTGAATAGAGCCTCGGATGCTTGGGCGCTGTTGCGGAAGCGGTTGGCGAAGCGGTTGCCGATGTTGATCACCGATTCGCAGTTGCCCATGCGCTGATGGCTTTGCATCAGCAGATACATACGCTGGCGGGCATCGTCGCTGCCGTTGCCGCCGCTGTCGGCGCCGCGCAGCAGGGCGATGGCGGCGGCGTAATTGCCGCTGTGGTAGTGTTTGAGGGCGTTATCGTAGTCGCTGGTAACGGGTCGGGCAGGCCCGGCCGGCACGGTCGTGCTGCCGGTGCGGGCCGGCGTGCGGGCGGCCGGTGCGCGGCGTTCCAGCTGGCGCACGCGGGTTTGCAGGCTTTCTATCTGTTTTTCCAAACGGGCCATCTGAATGCCCAAATTATCGATTTGCGCCTGTGTGTCGGGTTCGGGATAGGGAATGCGCGTATCGGGCGGGTTGCCTTGCGTTGCGGAAGACGGCGAAGCGCCCGTATTGGCGCAGGCGTTCAGCAGTAAAACGGAAGAAAGCAGCAGGGCGGGGAGTTTGGGGTTCATGATATCCTCGCGGTTATTTTTTCAACAGCAGGGTCAGGCCGTCGCCCACGGGCAGGGTGATGGGGGTGATGCGGTTATCGTGCGGCAGGTTTCGGTTGAATGCCTGCAAAACGGCATGGGCAGGCGGGCTGTCGGCGGCAACGGGTTGCAGCACGCGCCCGCCGAGCAATACGTTGTCGATGGCGATGATGCCGCCGCTGCGCACCAGTTGCAGGCAGCGCTCGAAATATTGCGGGGTGGGCGGTTTGTCGGCATCGATCAGGGCGATGTCGTAAGTGCCGCTGCGGCCTTCGGCAATCAGGTCGTCGAGCGTGAGCAGCGCGGGTTGCAGGTGCAGGGTGATTTTGTGCGCCACGCCTGCGGCCTGCCAGGTTTCGCGGGCGATGTCGGTAAAGGTAACGTTGATGTCGCAGGCGGTAACGGTGCCTTCGGGCGGCAGGGCCAAGGCCATGGCGGTGCTGCTGTAACCGGTAAACACGCCCACTTCGAGATAGTGTTCGGCACGAATCAGCCGCGCCAGCCAAGTGAGCAAGGCGGCCTGCTCGGGGGCGATGGCCATTCTGCCCAAGCGGTGTCCGGCGGTGCGCCGGCGCAAGGCGACCAAAACGGGCGGCTCGGGTTCGCCGATGCTGTTCAGATAGCCGGCAAGCTGCGGGTCGATATTGTGTTTGTGGGTTGCCATGGCTGCAAAGGCCGTCTGAAAAATATCAGTCGGGCTGGTAGGCGTAGGGCTTTTTCGGCAGTTTGGCCGCTTCGTAGCCTGCCTGCTCTTCGGGGTTGAGTTCCACATCCCACAGAAGGGCGCGGTTTTTCAGACGCTGCTCGGCTTCTTCGGGGTGTTTTTCGATGTAGTCGTCGAGAAACCGGGTGGCTTCGGATTTGTAGTGATACATGGTTGTGTTCCCTTTGGTTTTGCACGATATGTTGCGGAATATGCGGGATTATAGCCGAAAAAGCGGCGTGTGCGGTGTGATGCGCGGCGCTTTGTGCGCGGTGTGTGGCGATGGGGTATAATGCGCCGTTTTACTAGGGTCTGCCGACAATTAACGCAACGGCGGTATTTTTGGTCAAAATTCCTCGTCTGCGGCGTTAGGTAGCGTAGCGGACTTGCGAAGCTAAAATGCTCGCAAGGTGTTCAACCTTGCTGCGCTTTTTGCCTTGCATACGCGGTTTTTGACTCAAAAAACCGCTTCGTCGGCCACGTCGACAGACCCTAAAGCGCGGCGGGTTTGGCAAACAACCCCGCCGATTGAGTAACGCAGGCCGTCTGAAACCTTTGCAGAAAAGTTTGCGCGCAGGGTTTTCTGCAAAGGTTTCAGGCGTTTCAGACGGCCTTGTTTTATGGTTGGAACAATATGTTGAAAAAATGGCTGCACAAGGTGCTGCCCGGCAAATCGGGCAGAACGCGTGCGCACAAAGAAGTGGTTCCGTTTGCCGAACACCGCATCAGCGCCGATATGCTCAGCTTCGCCGCCGAAAAAGTGGTGCGCCGTCTGCACAACGAAGGTTTCGAAGCCTATGTGGTGGGCGGGGCGGTGCGCGACCTGCTGCTGGGCATCGAGCCGAAAGATTTCGACGTGGCCACCGATGCCACGCCCGAACAGGTGCGCAAAATATTCCGCCGCAGCCGCATCATCGGCCGGCGCTTTCAAATCGTGCACGTGATGGTGGGGCCGGAAACCATCGAAGTAACCACGTTCCGCGGCGGCGGCAAGGTGCAGCACAACGAACACGGCCGCATCATGAAAGACAACACCTACGGCAGCATGGAAGAAGACGCCATGCGCCGCGATTTCACCTGCAACGCGCTGTATTACGACCCGATACGCCAGCAGATTACCGATTTCCACCACGGCGTGGCCGACATCCGCGCCCGCAGGCTGGTGATGATCGGCGACCCGGCCGCACGCTATCAGGAAGACCCCGTGCGCGTGTTGCGCGCCGTGCGCCTGTCGGCCAAGCTCGGTTTTGAAGTGGAGCGGGAAACCGCCGCGCCTGTGGCGGAATATGCAGGCCGTCTGAAACAGGAGCCGGTGGCGCGCCTGTTCGACGAAATCATGAAGCTGCTGTTTTCCGGCCACGCCCTGCAATGCCTGACGCAGTTGGAACGCTTGGGCGTGGCCGCCGACATCCACCCGATTCTCACCGCCCTGCAACAGGCGGGCAAAGGCGGGCAGAACATCGTTACGCTGGCCCTGCGCAACACCGACGAGCGTTTGCGCGCCGACAAATCGGTGTCGGTGGGTTTCGTGCTGGCCGCCGTGATGTGGCCGCAGCTCGAAAACTATTGGCAGCGCAACCTCGCCGCAGGCCTCAAACCGACACCCGCGCTCACGCAGGCCGTTAACGAGCTGCGCGACATCGAAAAAGGCTGGGGCGTGCCGCAACGGTTTTCCGCCACCATGCGCGAAATCTGGCAGTTCCAACCGCAGTTTGCCAACCGCCGCGGCGCACGGCCGCACCGCCTGATTGCCCAGCCGCGCTTCCGCGCCGCCTACGATTTTCTGCTGCTGCGCGCCGAAACGGGCAGCGCCGACTCCGAGCTGGCGCAATGGTGGACGGCCTTCCAACACGCCGACGACGAAACCCGCCTGCTGATGAGCGCCAAGCAGGAACAAGAAAGCGGCGGGGAAGGCGGCGAAAAACGCAAACGCCGCCGCAAACCACGCAAAAAGAAAGAAAGCAGCAACCATGCCGTCTGAAAACCGTTTGGCGTTAACGCTGATGTTCCGCGAATATTGCAGCCTGTGCCACAAAATGCGCGACGCCCTGCTGCCCTATCAGGCCGAATACGGGTTTGATTTGGAAATCATCGACGTGGACAGCGACCCGCAGTTGGAAGAACAATACAACGAGCTGGTGCCCGTTTTGCTGCACGGCGGCACCGAAATCTGCCATTGGTTTTTAGACGAAAACAAACTGCGGGCGTTTTTGAATGCCTGCCGCCAGAGTTAAACCACTTGTTTAGCAACCGCTCCGTCATACTCGGGCTTGACCCCAGTATCTCCGAGTTCAAAGAAAATAAAGATACTCGGGTCAAGCCCGAGTATGACGAATGTAATTTTTCTTAAGCCGGTTACTATAAAAGCCTGCGCCCTGCAAACTTCAGGCCGTCTGAAAACAATTCGTTCAGACGGCCTGATACCTTTGTGCCGCGCCGCAAAAACCCTTACACTATCCGCTTAATTTACATACCGCCACAAAAAGGAACCGCCATGAGAAGCCACCGTTTACGCGAATTGCTCGAACTGCTGCAACCTTATTGGTC
>JBHALY010000063.1:0-7719 GCA_041827905.1 Neisseria dentiae | reverse complement strand
TTGGGCGGCCAGCACAAAGACTACATCATCACGCAGATGCAGGCATATAAATCGGGCCAGCGCACCAATACCATTATGGCCGATATAGCGGGCCGTATGTCTGACGAAGAATTGAATGCGGTAGCCAACTTTATCCAAGGCCTGCATTGATTGTGGTTTTTCCGAAGGCCGTCTGAAAATATTTTTCAGACGGCCTTCGGCTGCAATAAACGGCGGCTTTTGCCTGCGCCGCCGCAAATCTGCCGCCGTGAATTTTTCACGTTTGTAGGCTATACTTCAGAATTTCTTAAGCAAACCCGTTTACGCTGGTTTCAGACGGCCTCTGTCTGCACAGATTAATACCGTGTACGGCAGCAGCTTTTCTACCCGGCATCCGAATCATAAAACCTTATGGCAAAACCCCAAGCTCACGTTCCGTTAATCCGCCGCCCGTGGTTCGCTTTTTTAAGCTCCATGCGTTTTGCCGTCGCCCTGCTCAGCCTGCTGGGCGTGGCATCGGTTATCGGCACGGTATTGCAGCAAAACCAGCAGCCCACCGATTATGTGGTGAAGTTCGGCCCGTTTTGGTCGGAAATCTTCGGCTTTTTGGGCCTCTACGATGTTTATGCCTCGGGCTGGTTCGTGCTGATTATGATTTTTCTGGTGCTCTCCACCGGCCTGTGCCTGTGGCGCAATATCCCGCCGTTTGTGCGCGAAATGAAGTCGTTCCGCGTGAATGCGGGCAAAAAATCACTGGCCTCGATGAAACACACCGCACTTATCGGCGGCGGCCTTTCTCCCGAAATCGCCGCGCGCTATTTAAGCGTGCAGGGCTTCAGCAGCAAAACCGTCGAGCGTGAAGACGGCTCGGTGCTGGTGGCGGCGAAAAAAGGGGCGATGAACAAATGGGGCTATATTTTCGCCCACGCCGCCATCATCGTTATCTGTTTGGGCGGCTTGATAGACAGCAACCTGCTGCTCAAAGCGGGTATGCTCACCGGCAGAATCGTGCCCGACAACGATTCGATGTTTGCCAAAGATTTCAAACCCGAAAGCATTTTGGGCAGCGGCAATATTTCGTTTCGCGGCAACGTGAACATCACCGAAGGCCAAAGCGCCGACGTGGTATTTTTAAATGCCGACAAAGGAATGCTGGTGCAGGATTTGCCGTTTAGCGTCGAATTGAAAAAATTCCATATCGACTTCTACAACACCGGCATGCCCAAAGATTTTGCCAGCGATTTGGTGGTAACCGACAAGGCCAGCGGCAGAAAAACCGAAAAAACCATACGCGTCAACCATCCGCTCACGGTCGACGGCATCACCATCTATCAGGCCAGCTTTGCCGACGGCGGCTCCGGTTTGAAATTCAAAGTTTGGAACCTCGGCAACCCCGGCCGAACGCCCGCCGAAATGGATGCGGTGTCGATGAGCGCCTTTCCGCTTAATTTGGGCAGCGAGCAATACCGCCTCGAATTCGACCAATTCACGGCGATGAACGTGGAAGACATGAGCGCGCCGCAAGAAAAAGGCAAAACGAGCTTTCAGACGGCCATCAACGATGTGCGCAGCGTGAGGCAGGATAAAAAATTCACCAATATCGGCCCCTCGATTGTGTACCGCATCCGCGACAAAGCCGGGCAGGCCGTCGAATATAAAAACTATATGCTGCCGGTGAAACAGGAAGAAGACTATTTCTACATCACCGGCACGCGCACAGGGCTGGAGCAGCAATACCGCTGGCTGCGTATTCCCATGGACGGCAGCGGCAGCATCGACACCTTCATGGCCTTGCGCGAACATTTGAGCAACCCCGAAGTGCGCAAACGCGTGATTGCGGTTTCCGCCGCCGGTGCGCCCGAAAACATACGCGCAGTGTTCAACCAAGCCGCCGAAAACACGCTGGCGATTTTCGCCAAAGGCGGCTATCTGGCGTTGAACGACTATCTCGAAAAAAACATTCCGCCCGCCGAGCAAGAAAAAATGCAGGGCTTTTTCTACCAGATACTCTACGGCGCCATGAACGTTTTGCTCGACGACACCATCAAAACCTACCGGCTGCCCGATTGGCAACCCGGCGAAGCGCGCAACCGCTTCCTGCTCAACAGCATGGACGCCTACACCGGCCTCACCGAATATCCCGCGCCCGTGCTGCTGCAACTGAACGGCTACAAAGAAGTGCGCTCTTCCGGCCTGCAAATGACCCGCGCCCCAGGCGCATCGCTGGTTTACCTCGGCTCGGTGCTGCTGGTTTTGGGCACGGTGTTTATGTTTTACATCCGCGAAAAACGCGCATGGGTGTTATTCGATAAAGACGGCGTGCGCTTCTCGATGTCGTCGTCGCGCAGCGAACGCGACTTGCAGAAAGAGTTTCCCAAACACACGGCCGCTCTCGAAACCCTGGCCGCCGATTTGAAGAAAACCGATTGATACGGCATATTGTTCAGACGGCCGCTTTGTCCGTGCAGGCCGTCTGAACAGACCACTTTAGGCTTTACACACCATGAACCAAACCATAAACAACACCGGAAAATTATCCGAACACGCCCTGCTGACCCACAAATCGTTTTTGCGCCGCCTCAACGTGTGGGATTGGCTGTTTGCTTTGGCCGTGGCCGTAACCGCGGTGTTCGCACAGTTTCACGTCGGCCACCACATGGACATCTACGAAGTGGTGATTTTGTGGTTTTGCGCCGCGGCGGCCGTATTGCTGGGCTGGTTTTTCAAACCCCTGCGCTGGTTTACCGTGGTTTCGGTGCTGCTGGCCTACGGAGCCGTGCAGCTTTACGGCGGCGACATCGCCCGCGCCGACCGCTTTTTGCTGAAATATTTTTTAAGCAGCCAGTCGGCGGTGATGTGGCAGTGCGCCACCGTGTTTTTAGCCCTGTTCTGCTACATCGCCGGCGCATTTACGGCCAACAGGCGGCAAACCGCCACCAACACGCTGCTGGGCATCGGCACCGCGCTCACCTGGGTTTCTGCGCTGGCGGGCTTCACCGGCCTGTTGGTGCGCTGGCACGAAAGCTATCTGCTGCGCCCCGACGCAGGGCATATCCCCGTTTCCAACCTCTATGAAGTGTTTATTCTGTTTTTGGTGATTACCGCTTTGATGTATCTTTATTACGAAAGCAAATTCGCCGTGCAGAAACTCGGCGGCTTCGTGCTCTCGTTTATGGCCGCCGTGGTGGTGTTTGTGTTGTGGTACAGCCTGTCGCGCGAAGCGCACGCCATCCAGCCGTTGATTCCCGCGCTGCAATCTTGGTGGATGAAAATCCATGTGCCCGCCAACTTTATCGGCTACGGCGCGTTCTGTATTTCCGCCATGCTCGGCATTGCCGAACTGCTGGCCATCCGCAGCGAAAACGCCGGTAAAAAATCTTGGCTGCCCGATTCGCAAACCATCGAAGAAGTGATGTATAAAGCCATCGCCGTCGGCTTTCTGTTTTTCACCATCGCCACCATACTGGGCGCGCTGTGGGCGGCCGACGCCTGGGGGCGCTATTGGAGCTGGGATCCTAAAGAAACCTGGGCGTTTATCGTGTGGCTGAACTACGCCGTTTGGCTGCATATGCGGCTGGTGGCGGGCTGGCGCGGCAAAGTGCTTGCATGGTGGGCGATTATCGGCCTGTTTATCACCGCCTTCGCCTTTATCGGCGTGAATATGTTTTTGAGCGGCCTGCACTCTTACGGCACCCTGTAAACCGCAGCCATTATGCTTCAGGCCGTCTGAAAATATTTCAGACGGCCTGTGATTTTTTGCTTAAACCATGCCTTTAGCGTATCATTCACACCTGCCCCAAAACCCGAAAACACTTTTGCAATCGGCTTTTTCCGAGAGCCGATTGCAAAAGTATTTTTATATTTAACGAGTGATTTATGTTAAACGGTATTCCCCTGCCCAAAGACACGGTGCGCCCGCCCGAAACCGTGCTGGTCAACATCACGCCGCAGGAAACGCGCGTGGCGGTGTTGGAAGAAAACAATATCTGCGAGCTGCACATCGAACGCAACAGCGGCCACGGCCTGGTAGGCAATATCTATCTGGGCGTGGTGCGCCGCGTGCTGCCCGGCATGCAGAGCGCGTTTATCGACATCGGCTTGGAGCGTGCTGCGTTTCTGCATATTGTCGATGTGCTCGAACAGCGCCGCAACCCCGACGAAACCCAGCGCATCGAACATATGCTGTTTGAAGGCCAATCGGTATTGGTGCAGGTGATCAAAGACCCCATCAACACCAAAGGCGCGCGCCTTTCCACCCAGATTTCGCTGGCCGGACGCTTTCTCGTGCACCTGCCGCAGGAAGACCATATCGGCATTTCGCAACGCATCGAAGACGAAGAAGAACGCAACAGCCTGCGCAGCCGCTTGGAAAACCTGCTGCCCGAAAACGGTGCGGGGCAAGGCTATATCATCCGCACCAGCGCCGAAAACGCCAGCGATGCCGAATTGCAGGCCGATATCGGTTACCTCACCAAAGTGTGGGAAAACATCCAGCATCAGGCCAAAACCCGGCCGCCCGAAACCCTGCTGTATCAAGATCTGCCCTTAAGCCTGCGCGTGCTGCGCGACATGTTCAGCGACAACACTCGCGAAATCCTGGTCGATTCCAAAGAAAACCACCAACGCATGCAGGAATTCGCCGAGCTGTATGTGCCGGGCGCAGCCGGCAAAATCCGCCTGTTCAAAGGCGAGCGGCCGCTGTTTGAAAGCCATAACGTCGAGCAGGAAATCAACCGCGCCCTGCAACCGCGCGTCAACCTCAACTTCGGCAGCTACCTGATTATCGAAGCCACCGAAGCCATGACCACCATCGATGTGAACACCGGCGGTTTCGTAGGCGCGCGCAATTTCGACGAAACCATCTTCCGCACCAACCTCGAAGCCTGCCACACCATCGCCCGCGAGCTGCGCCTGCGCAACCTCGGCGGCATCATCATCATCGACTTTATCGACATGGCGCACGACGTCCACCGCGAAGCCGTGCTGCAAGAGCTGGCCAAAGCCCTGAGCTTCGACCGCACCCGCGTTACCCTCAACGGCTTCACCAGCCTCGGCCTGGTGGAGCTGACCCGCAAGCGCACCCGCGAAAACCTAAGCCATGTTCTGTGCGAACCCTGCCCGTCGTGCCAAGGCAGAGGCCGTCTGAAAACCCCGCAAACCGTGTGTTATGAAATCCAGCGCGAAATCGTGCGCGAAGCCCGCCGTTACGATGCCAAAGAATTCCGCATCCTCGCCGCGCCGAATGTTATCGACCTGTTTCTCGATGAAGAGTCGCAGTCGCTGGCCATGCTGATCGACTTTATCGGCAAACCGATTTCGTTGGCGGTTGAAACAGCCTATACGCAGGAACAATACGATATCGTGCTGATGTAGGCAAAACAACTGCTCTATTCCTTCCTGTATCAAATACAAAAGCCCAACGTTCGCAACAAACGTTGGGCTTTTTTAGACGAAGCGTTTCACAATCCGCTAGAAAAACATTCCGGTAACCGAACTCACCAGCGTAATGATGCCCGCCACAAACGGCATCATAATTTTGCCCAACAGCCCCGTTACCAGCAGAATCAGGATAATCCAAGTGCCGTAAGGCTCGATTTTCTGAAACTGCATCGACGCGCGGGCGGGCAGGAAGCTGTCAACAAAGCGGCCGCCGTCGAGCGGCAGCACCGGCAGCATATTGAGCACGAACAGCACGGCGTTAATCAGCACGCCGTATTTGGCCATTTCGCCCAGCGGATATTGGAACGACTCGGGCACATGGGATGCCAGCGCAAACACCAGCCCCCAGCCGAACGCCATCACCAGGTTGGATAGCGGCCCGGCCACCGCCACCATGCGCAGCCCCATGCGCATATTGCGGAAATTGCGCGGCACGATGGGCACGGGTTTGGCCCAGCCGAATAAAAACGGCGTGAGCAGAAACATCACGATCGGCACCAAAATCGTGCCGATGGGGTCGATATGCGCCAGCGGATTGAGCGTGAGCCTGCCGAGCTGCTCGGCGGTGCGGTCACCCCAGTAGCGCGCGGCGTAACCGTGGGCGGCTTCGTGCACGGTTATCGCCAGCAACACCGGCACAAGTGCGAGTAAGAAAGTGCCTAAATCGAAGTTTTGAAACATGGTTTTCCTTTTGAGTTAAAGTAATCCCGGCCGTCTGAAAACAGGCCGCACCGAGCCGTAATGAAACCGGTGCAGGTTTCAGACGGCCTCTACGGTGGTTTGCACGCCTTTGCCGCTGTCGATAAACACGGCCTGCTTGTTGTTGAGCGGATAAAGGGGCAGAAACGCATATTTCTGCCGGATTAAAGCGGTAACGTCGGCAAACGGGTATTCGCCGTCGTGCGGCAGCGGGCAGATGCCGATGATGCCCAAGCCTGTGTCGCCGGCTGGTGCAGCGGCGGCGGCATCGTCCATTTCGCGCACATAGGCGAGGTTTTCCGCCAATATCATGCTGCCGGCCGATTCGCCGATATAGGGTTTCCCCCCGGCGATTTGCTGCCGGATAACGCCGTCGGCCTGTTTGAGCCGCAGTTGCGCCAGCAGGTAAAAGGTATTGCCGCCGGAAACGTAAATATAGTGGCAGCGGCGCAGTTTTTCAGCCAGTTGCTCCGCATTTAAAACGGCGGCATCGGTTTCTTCGATATTAACGCCCAATGCCCGCCAAGCCGCGCGGGCTTCGTCCACATAAAAATCCACCTCTTCGCCCCGTGCGGCGGTGGGGATGAACGCTACGGTTTTCCCCTGCATATTTTCGTTCAGGCAGGCGGGCAGCAGGGAGGCGGTTTCGGCGAAATAAGAGGTAAGGAAGAGTTTCATGGGTAGGGCTTTCTCGGGGGCTTTAACAAAAGGGCCTTGCGCTTGTGCGCGGCAACCGGTTTTCAGACGGCCTTACAACCCGAACAGGCTTTTATCGCCCTTGCCTTCGCGCACGAGTTCCACGCCGTCGGTCATATCAATAACGGTGGTCGGCTCGGTGCCGCACCAGCCGCCGTCAATCACCAAATCGACGCTGTGCTCCAAGCGGTCGCGGATTTCGTAGGGGTCGGTTAAGGGTTCGCTGTCTTCGGGCAGCATCAGGGTGCAGCTTAACAGCGGCTCGCCCAGTTCCGCCAACAGGGCGAGCGCGATTTTGTTGTCGGGCACGCGCAGGCCGATGGTTTTGCGTTTGGGGTGCAGGGTGCGGTTGGGCACTTCTTTGGTGGCCTGCAAAATAAAGGTGTAGCTGCCCGGGGTGGCGGCCTTGAGCTGGCGGAACTGGCTGTTATCGACTTTGGCGTAAGTGCCAAGCTCGCTCAAATCGGCGCACATCAGCGTGAGGTGGTGTTTCTGGTCGATTTGGCGGATGCGCAAAATGCGCTCCATCGCATCTTTGTCGCCCAAGTGGCAGCCGAGCGCGTAGCAGGAGTCGGTGGGGTAAACCACGATGCCGCCTTGTTTGATGATTTCCGCCGCCTGTTTGATCAGGCGCTCTTGCGGGTTGTCGGAGTGGATGGCGAAAAATTGTGCCATGCTTGTGTTCCTTGCTGATTAATGGTTTGGTGGAATTGTAACTGAAAATGCCGCCGTGCACGTGATATGGGGTTAAACGGCCGCCATGCAATCATAAAGGCCGTCTGAAAACATTTTCAGACGGCCTTTATGCTATTGCACGGTATCAGCGTTTTTTACGCGGCATACAGGATTTATAAACGATTTCCTGCCAGGGCGAGGTAATCATCACCGCTTTTTGACGGTGGTTTT
>JBHALY010000062.1:0-4691 GCA_041827905.1 Neisseria dentiae | reverse complement strand
GCGGCATGGCGGATCACGCCTTCGGTCATTTCCATCATGCGCTCGTAGGTGCAGAAGGCTTCGTAGAATTCCATCATGGTGAATTCGGGGTTGTGGCGGGTGCTCATGCCTTCGTTGCGGAAGCTGCGGTTGATTTCAAACACGCGCTCCAAGCCGCCCACCACCAGCCGTTTCAGATACAGCTCGGGGGCGATGCGCAGGTAAAGCGGCATATCGAGCGCGTTGTGGTGGGTAACGAAGGGCTTGGCCGTGGCGCCGCCGGGAATCGGGTGCATCATCGGGGTTTCCACTTCGAGATAGCGCTCGCTCACCATATAGTTGCGCACGGCCTGAATGATTTGGCTGCGTTTGATAAAGGTATCGCGCGAATCGGCGTTGGTAATCAGGTCGGCATAGCGCTGGCGGTATTTCTGCTCTTGGTCGGTTAAGCCTTTGTGTTTGTCGGGCAGCGGGCGCAGCGATTTGGTGAGCAAATGCAGCTTGGCGGCGCGCACGGTCAACTCGCCGTGGTTGGTTTTGAACAAGGTGCCTTCCACGCCGATAATGTCGCCCAAATCCCAATGTTTGAAGGCGTTGTGCGCCTCTTCGCCCACGCCCTGATTGTTCACATACACCTGAATCTGGCCGCTCACGTCTTGCACGGTGGCGAAGCTGGCCTTGCCCATGGCGCGTTGCAGCATCATGCGGCCGGCGATTTTGACGGGGATTTCCTGCGGATCGAGTTCGGCCTTTTCCAGCGCGCCGTATTGCGCCTGCAAATCGCCGGCGAAAGCATCGCGCCGGTATTGGTTGGGGAAGGCGACGCCTTGTTTGCGGATTTCGTTGAGTTTTTCGCGGCGCAGGGCGATGATTTGGTTTTCGCTCAACTGCGGCTCTTCGGTGTGGGGAGTATGTTGTTCGCTCATGGAGTTTCCAAAAAAATGCAGGCACGCGCGGCCTGATGCTGTTGAATTTTGGGCGGTATTTTACGCGCTTTCGGCTGTTTTTACTATGTGCAAAGGCCGTCTGAAAAGATTTTTCAGACGGCCTTTCAATCGGTTTTCAATCGGGGTCGGCGGGCGCGGCGGCAAACCACTGGCGGTATATCGGTATGGGCAGGGCACAGTAACGCCGTGACGGAAATCAAGTTGATTCACGGTGTGTAGCGCGCCAAGACAGTTTGAGACCTTTGCAAAAACCTCTCATCTGCGGCGTATTCCTGCGTTGTGCGTTTATGCCCTTTAGGGTGCTGCTCGCTCGCTTAGCCTTGTGCTTGTGTCTACAACTCGCTGCGCTGCTGCGCCTTGAACGGCATCCGCATCTGGAGGTTTGCAAAGGTTTCGGTCTTTAATTTTGCCGGTTGTGCAGATAATCGAACACCCGGCTGCCGTCGATTTCGCCCAAGCCGCGGATGCGTACCCTCGGGTGGCGGCCGAGCAGGGGAAACAGTTCGGCTACGTTGTCATCGGGTTGCAATTCCGGCAGATTATCGCCGCTGAGCGGCAGAAAATCGGTAATCTGGCTGATTTTGCCGTAGTCGGCGTTTTCGCTTTGGAAAAACGAGCGGACGAATTCGTTGGCCGGTTGGGTTTGCAATGCTTCGGGCGTGTCCAATTGCTGCAATTTTCCGCCTTGCAATACGGCGATGCGGCTGGCCAGGCGCTGGGCCTCGGTCATGTTGTGGGTAACGAAAACGACGGTGGTGCCGAGGCGGCGGTGGATGTCGGCCACCATTTCCTGCAAGGCGTTGCGTGAGAGCGGGTCGAGCGCGCTGAAGGGTTCGTCCATCAGCAACACGTCGGGTTTGGCGGCAATCGCGCGCAAAATGCCGATGCGCTGCTGTTCGCCGCCGGACAATTCGTGCGGATAGCGGGCGGCGTATTTCGCCGGCGGCAGTCCGACCATTTCGAGCAATTCGCCGCTGCGCCGGCGCCGCTCGCTTTTGCTCCAGCCCAAAATATCGGGAATCAGCTCGATGTTTTGCTGCACGGTCATGGTGGGAAACAGGGCGATCTGCTGCAAAACGTAGCCGATGCGGTGGCGCAGCCGGCGGATGTCGTAATCCTTGATGCGCCGGCCGTTGAAATATACGTCGCCTTCGCTGGGCTCGGTGAGCGCGTTAATCATTTTCAGGGTGGTGGTTTTGCCGCAGCCGGAGGGGCCGACCATCACGAAAAACTCGCCTTCGCGAATGCTGAGGTTCAGCCCGCTGATGACGTGTTTGTCGCCATAGTGCTTGCCGACTTCGCGAAATTCGACAATCGCATTCATGGAGCCTCCTTCTTGTTTAGCAATTGGTGGGCGGCGAGGTATTCGGCGGCGACTTTGGCCGGCGCTTCGCCGTTGTTTTTCACCCTGTCGTTCATTTCCGACATTTCTTCTTCGCTGATTTTGCCCGCCAGCCGGTTGAGCGCTTGCACCACTTGCGGGTGTTGCTCGGCAAATTCAGCCTTCATCAGCGGCGCGCCTTGATAATAGGGGAACAGCTGCAAATCGTCTTTCAAGAGTTGCAGGCGGTAGCGGCGGATTTCGGCATCGGTGGAATAGGCGTCGACCAAATCGACGCGGCCGTCTGAAAGTGCGGTGTAGCGCAGTGCAGGCTCGATACTGGAAACATTTTTCAAGGGGATACGATGGGTTTCAGACAGGCCTTTGTAGCCGTCTTGCCGGTCGATGAACTCCAGCGTGAAACCGGCGCGTATCTTATCTTTCACTTTGGCCAAATCGGAAATGGCGGCCAGCCTATGCTGTTGCGCATAAGCCTGCGGCACCGCCAGCGCATAGGTGTTCTGATATTTCATCGGCGCCAGAAATACCATCTGATATTGTTCGGCCAACAAGTCTTTGGCCAGCAGATAAGTTTCTTGCGGATTCAGAATCCGACCCTCCTGCCCGGCCGGCCGCCTGACCAGGCTTTCCAATACGGTGCCGGTGAATTCGGGATAAATATCGATTTCGCCGCTGTTGAGCGCGTTGAACAGGAAACTGGTTTTGCCGAAATTCGGCTTCAACACCACTTGAGCATCCGGGTTTTCCGCTTCAATCAAGAGTTTATACATATTGATTAAAATATCCGGCTCGCTGCCCAGTTTGCCGGCAATCACCACTTGGCGGCCGCCGGCTTGGCTGTTCCACCATTGCGCACCGAGAAGTAGCGCCACCAGCACAACGCCCACGCCCAGCGCACGGCCGGCTTTTTTGCGTTGCATCCAATAAACCAGCCCGCTCACCCCCACCGCCAGGAGGGCCGAAGCGGCCGCGCCGATAAAAGTGAGCGCCGTATTGTTGCGGTCTATGCCCAGCAAAATGATGTTGCCCAAGCCGCCCGCGCCCACCAATGCAGCCAGCGTGGCGGTGCCGATAATCAGCACGGCGGCGGTGCGGATGCCGGAAATCATCGCCGGCAGCGCCAAGGGCAGCTCTACCCGCACCAGTTTCTGCCAACGCGACAGCCCGAAAGCGGTGGCCGCTTCTTTAATCGAGGGAGGGATTTCGGAAAAACCGAGATAAGTGTTTTGAAAAATCGGCAGCAGGGCGTAAAGCGTTAAGGCAATCAGCGCCGGCGGCGTACCGATGCCGACAAACGGAATCAGCAAACCCAGCATGGCCAGCGAGGGGATGGTTTGCAATATGCCGGTAAACTGCAACACCGTTTCCGCCTGCTTGCGGCGGCCGGAAAACCACACCGCCAGCGGCACGGCAATCGCCACCGCACACATGAGCGCAGCCAGTGAAATCAGCAAATGCTCCAGCGTGGCATCAAGCAATTCGGTTTTGCGTTCCAGCAGGGTTTGCAGGAATGTGTTCATAAGGGATGCGCTTTTTGAATGTTTTAAAGTATAGTAAATCCACTTAATTTCCGTTACAGCGTTGCTGCGCCTTGCCGTACTATCTGTACTGTCTGCGGCTTGCTGCCTTGTACCGAAAATTAATTGGATTCACTGTAAGTGGGCATGCGCGGGGTTTGGTTCCCTGTTTTACTGTAATAAACGAACTTGAGCCTGGCTGAAAGTTTTCAGACAGGCATTTTACCCGGCCAAAACAACAACCGTAGGCAGATAGCCGCCAATACGGTTATTTGAATTCGCAGGCGGCAGGTGGCGGACGAACCGTCTCGGGAAATGTTCAACATACACGCTAATCTATTGATTTTTTTATTTTATTAAATATAAAGAAATGGCCGTCTGAATATATTTTTCAGACGGCCTTTCAATCGGTTTTCAATCGGGGTTAACGAACGCGGCGGCAAACCACTTCGGCTTGGTTGCCGTGCAGGCCGGTGTAGGAAAAGACGGCCGTGTCGCCCTTTTGATGCCACTCGCCGCCGTGCCCCCACAGGCCGGTGCTGCCGGCATAACGTTCGCCCGATGCGGCAGGCACCTGCGATAAAACGGCCGTGCGGTTATCGATGCGGATTTCGATTTGATCGTTTTTCAAACGGCGCACTTGGGCGGTTAAACCGATATCGTCGCAATCGAATGCGGCCGCAGCGGCAGGCGCACGGTTGTCGTGCGGCTGTTGTTTGTGGTGGCCGGGCTGCGCACAGGCCGCCAGCAGGGTTAAAGCCGAAACTGTCAAAACAGTAGCTAATTTCATAAGACATTCCTTTCTTAAAATCAAACCTGCCGAAAGGGCGGTTATCTGTCATATTATAGCCGGCAATGTCGGCGGGATACTATGATGCTGCTCAAACCGAAAGGCATCAGGCCGTC
>JBHALY010000061.1:0-5890 GCA_041827905.1 Neisseria dentiae | reverse complement strand
CAAGACATCAATCAGTGGAGCGAAGTTGATATTCAACAGGTGATCAATAAACTGAATTTACGACCACGTAAATGTTTAGGTTGGAAAACACCTTATGAAGTTTACTTCAAAAAATCGTTGCACTTGGTTTGACAATTCAAGCCTCAAAAAAACCGCTTCGCAAGGTTTCTGACCACACTCCCTAATGTGAATGCCCGTGATGATGGTGGTGATCATGATGGTGCGTATCACCACTTTCCGCAGCCGAACAGCCATGTTCTTCATGCCCGTGCTGCGGCGGCTCGGTTTGCACGGTAACGTGGGCGATACCGTGCCGCTGCACGGCGGCCTCCACCGCTTGGGTAATCTGGTAGGCCTCGGCCACGTTTAAAGCACCGTCAACCACAATATGGCACGAAAGCGCGTGTTTGCGGCTGGTGATCGTCCAAGCATGGATATCGTGCACGCCCGCCACGCCTTCGACGTTGCGGATATCGGCGGCCACTTGATCCATATCCGTGCCCGACGGTGTGCCTTCCATCAAAATATGCAGGCTGTTTTTGGTTACGCCCCAACCGCTTCTGCCGATTAACAGCGCAATCAATACGCTGACGGCAGGGTCGGCCCATATCCAGCCGAATGCCAGCACCAGCACACCCGCAACAATGGCGCCGATCGAACCGAGCAAATCACCCAATACATGCAGATAGGCGGCGCGCATATTGATGTTGCCTTCGGTATCCGAATTTTTCAGCATGTACCAAGCCACCACAACATTCACCAGCAAACCGATCGTGGCCACCGCCAACATCGATGCGCCGGAAATTTCGGGCGGATTGAGCAAACGCAACACGGCTTCAATCACAATCCATGCAGCAATCAACAGTAAAGTTATACCGTTGACGGCCGCCGCGATGATTTCAAAACGCTGATAACCGAAGCTGCGCTTGCTGTCGGCCGGCCGCTCGCCGAAGCGGAAAGCCGCCAAAGAAAGCGCAATGGCGGCGGCATCGGAAAACATATGCCCGGCATCGGAAAGCAGCGCCAAACTGTTGGTCAGCCAACCGGCCACTGCCTCAATCAGCATAAACGAACCGATCAACAGCAGCGAAAACCGCAGCACTTTCTTGTTTGATGTGTGGGAATGATCGTGATGGTCGGACATGGTTTTTCTCTTCATTGTTTAGGAAAATGCTCCGGTTAGCGGCGGCATACAGTTTAGCATTTATAGCGAAGCAAAATAAAAACAATACGGCGTTGCCACACTGCGGCAGAAATAAAGTTTTTTCGCTATTACTTCAGCAAACAGCCTACACCGAAATAATCAGATCTATCACCAACCGATAAAAAATTTCTTATTGGCTGCTGATTTATCAATAAGTTTGGAATACGCTGCTGTTACCGTCGCGTTTCACCAGCAACACGTTATAAGGGGTTTTCTTACCCCCATAAACGGCACCGTCCATACCCGGCGAACCTATTGGCATACCCGGCACGGCCAAGCCCACAGCAACCGGTTTTTCGCGCAACAGGCGGCGCACATCAGCGGCAGGCACATGGCCTTCCAATACATACCGCCCCACGGTTGCGGTGTGGCAGGAAGCGAATTTCTGCGGCATACCCAAACGGCGGCGCATATCGCTGTTACCGTTTTGATGTACGTTAACCTTGAAACCGTGTTGCTGCATATGTTTGATCCAATCGTTGCAGCAGCCGCAATTCGGGTCTTTCCAAACGTTTACCACCGCTGCCGCTTGCGCATAAACAGCCGGCACGGCAACGGCAGCCGCCACGCCTAAAAAGGTTTGCAGCAAAAAGCGGCGGGAATACAAAACAAGGTTCATATCAGTTTCCTTTTCAAAAAAACCGGCAGGCCGTCTGAAAACATTCGAGGCTTGTTTGACTTGCTCTGCCAAGCAGACAGTGGCACTATAAACCTTTACCCTAAGTGAAGGTCAAGCAGGAATGAACATCAGCCAAGCCGCCAAAGCCACCGGACTATCCGCCAAACAAATACGCGATTATGAAAAAAACGGTCTGCTGCCGCTCGCCCACCGCACCGAATCGGGCTACCGCCACTATTCCACCGGCGATTTAGACCGCCTGCGCTTCATCAGCCATGCGCGCGAAGTAGGCTTTTCTCTGGCGCAAACCGCCGAACTGTTACGCCTACAGGCCGATCCGAACCGCACCAGTTGCGAGGTAAAAGCCCTAACCGCACAGCATATCGCCGAACTCACCGAAAAAATCGCCACCCTGCAAAACATGCTCGCCACCCTGCAAGGCTGGCACGATGCCTGCGGGGGAAACGACAGCCCCGAATGCAGTATCCTACGCGGGCTGGAGCAGGTTTAACCGCTACTATATAGGCCGTCTGAAAATATTCCTCGATTCTAATCACAAAAAACGGACGGCTCTTTTTAAAAAGCACGCCCGTTTTTGATTCGCTTATTTTGCGGTTATTTGCGCTCCACCTGGCTCACATCACGCACGGCGCCGGTGTCGGCGGAAGTGGTCATCGCGGCATAGGCGCGCAGGGCGGCGGAAACGTGGCGGTCGCGGTTTTCGGGTTTCCAGGCTTTTGCACCGCGCGCATCCATTCCGGCGCGGCGGCCGGCCAGCTCTTCATCGGATACGGCCAGGCGGATGCTGCGGTTGGGGATGTCGATTTCAACGGTATCGCCCTCGCGCACCAAACCGATGGCGCCGCCCTCGGCTGCTTCGGGGGAAACGTGGCCGATGCTCAAGCCGGAGGTGCCGCCTGAAAAACGGCCGTCGGTGAGCAAGGCGCATTCTTTGCCCAAGCCTTTTGATTTGAGGTAGCTCGTGGGATAAAGCATTTCTTGCATACCCGGGCCGCCTTTGGGGCCCTCGTAGCGGATAATCACGATGTCGCCGGCCACGATTTGGTTGTCCAAAATACCGGCCACGGCGGCATCTTGGCTTTCAAACACGCGGGCGCGGCCGGTGAATTTCAAAATGCTGTCGTCCACGCCGGCGGTTTTCACCACGCAACCGCGCTCGGCGATGTTACCGAACAACACGGCCAAGCCGCCGTCTTGCGAATAGGCGTGTTCTTTGCTGCGGATACAGCCGTTTTCGCGGTCTAAATCCAAGCTCGGCCACTGGCGGTTTTGCGAAAACGCTTGGGTAGTACGCACGCCGCCGGGCGCGGCTTTATAGCGCGCGTGCGCCGCTTCGTTGGCGGGGTTCATCACGTCCCATTGTTCCAAAGCGTGTTTCAATGTGGGTGCGTGTACGGTGGAAACGTCGGTTTGCAGACAGCCCGCGCGGTTGAGTTCGGCCAAAATACCCATCACGCCGCCGGCGCGGTGAACGTCTTCCATATGGTATTTCTGGGTGGCGGGCGCGACTTTGCACAGGCACGGCACTTGGCGGCTGATGCGGTCGATGTCGGCCATTTTGAAATCCACTTCTGCTTCGTTGGCGGCGGCCAGCAGGTGCAGCACGGTGTTGGTGGAGCCGCCCATCGCTACATCGAGGCTCATGGCATTTTCAAAGGCGGCCTTGGTGGCGATGCTGCGCGGCAATACGCTCGCGTCTTCTTGTTCGTAATAGCGTTTGGTGATTTCCACAATCAGGCGGCCCGCTTCGAGAAACAGCTCTTTGCGGCCGGCGTGGGTGGCCAGCAGCGAACCGTTGCCGGGCAGCGACAAACCCAATGCTTCGGTGAGGCAGTTCATCGAGTTGGCGGTAAACATGCCCGAACATGAGCCGCAAGTCGGGCAGGCGGAACGCTCTACCGCGGCCACTTCTTCGTCGCTCACGTTATCGTCGGCGGCATCGACCATCGCATCGACCAAATCAAGTTTGCGCTCGTCAACGATGTTGGCCACGCCGATCACTTTGCCCGCTTCCATCGGCCCGCCGGAAACAAACACGGTGGGGATGTTCAGGCGCATGGCGGCCATCAGCATGCCGGGGGTGATTTTGTCGCAGTTGGAAATGCACACCAGCGCGTCGGCGCAGTGGGCGTTCACCATATATTCCACGCTGTCTGCGATCAAATCGCGGCTGGGCAGGCTGTAGAGCATACCGCCGTGGCCCATGGCAATGCCGTCGTCCACCGCGATGGTGTTGAACTCTTTGGCCAAGCCGCCCGCTTTTTCGATTTCGCGGGCAACCATTTGGCCCAAGTCGTGCAGGTGCACATGGCCGGGCACGAATTGGGTGAACGAGTTGGCGATGGCGATAATCGGCTTGCCGAAATCTTCGTCGGCCACGCCGGTGGCGCGCCACAATGCACGGGCGCCGGCCATATTGCGGCCGTGGGTAGAGGTTTTGGAGCGGTAGGCTGGCATGGTTGTTGTCCTTTTTTTGAATTGGTTGTAGGGAGTGTAGTCAGAAGGCTTGCGGCGGTATTTTTGGTCAAAATCCGCATCTGCAGTGTTAAAAATGCTCGCAAGATGTCCAATCTTGCTGTGCTTTTTGCCTTGCATCTGCGAATTTTCCCTCAAAAAACCGCTTCGCAAGCCTTCTGACTACACTCCCTAAGCCGTCTGAAAGATTGTATCCGTAAATAATATTTTAAAAACGGTTTTCAGACGGCCTTGAATGGTTTTAAAAATCTTACAAGCGCACTTCGATGCCGGCGGCGCGCATAGCCAGTTTGGCTTCGTGTATGCCCACTTCGCCGAAGTGGAAAATGCTGGCCGCCAGCACCGCATCGGCTTTGCCTTCTTTCACGCCGTCGATCAGATGCTGCACGTTGCCCACGCCGCCGGAAGCAATCACGGGAATATCCACCGCTTCGGAAACGGCGCGGGTGAGCGGCAGATTGAAGCCGGCTTTGGTGCCGTCCCTGTCCATGCTGGTGAGCAGGATTTCGCCCGCACCGCGCGCCTGCATATTTTTCGCCCATTCCACCGCATCAATGCCGGTGGGTTTGCGGCCGCCGTGGGTAAACACTTCCCAGCGGGTGTTTTCGGGGTTGACGGCTTTGGCGTCTATTGCCACCACAATCGCCTGCGAACCGAAAAAACCGGCCGCTTCGTTCACCAAATCGGGATTGGTAACGGCGGCGGTGTTGATGCTGGCTTTATCGGCACCGGCGTTGAGCAGGCGGCGCACGTCGGCCACGCTGCGCACGCCGCCGCCGACGGTTAGCGGGATAAACACCTGCGAAGCCACGTCTTCGATAACGTGCAGAATGGTGTCGCGGTTGTCGCTGCTGGCGGTGATGTCGAGAAAGGTCAACTCGTCGGCGCCTTCGTCGTTGTAGCGTTTGGCCACATCGACGGGGTTGCCCGCATCGCGCAGGCCGACAAAATTCACGCCTTTGACCACGCGGCCGTTGTCGACGTCCAAACAGGGGATAATGCGTTTTGCTAATGCCATATTGTGTGTTCCGAAACAGGCCGTCTGAAAGGAAAACGGCGTGATTATTTTCAGACGGCCTTGACGGCCTCATTAATCAAGCCATAAAGCCCGCCACCCAGACAGGCAGGCGCTCGAAGAGCTGGTAATAGCCGATTGCGCCCACGGCGGCGAGCACCATTGTGCTCATAAAGCTGCCGGCAACGCGGTTAACGATGGCAAACAGCAATGAAGCGTAGGCCCATAAAATGCCCATCACCGCACACCACTGCCCGTCAATCTGCGGCAACGCGAAATCTATACCCATGTTGATTAATATGCTGATGATGGTGAAGGCCAGCCCTTCGCTGATAGCGCGGATATCGCGGCTGGACGACCACAGCGTCCAAAAGCCCAAAACAAATGCTTGGAACATGGTTTTACCCCTTTTTTTAATAAAAAAACAATCTGTGTTTGAAATATTTTTACGTTTTCCGCCGGATCGCGGCAACCGTTTCAGACGGCCTGCTTATTGCCCCGTAAGCGAATCGGCCAGCTTTTGCGCTTCGGCAAAATCAATGCTGCCTTCGTAAAT
>JBHALY010000060.1:0-2835 GCA_041827905.1 Neisseria dentiae | reverse complement strand
TTTTTGCAAGAGGGCAGACAACATGAACGGAAAAATCTACGGCGACGGCGCGTTCCGCCGCGAATCGCTGCAAGGCTCCACCATCGAAAACACCTATGCCGGCGCCTTATCGTTTATGCGCCGCCGCTACACCCGCGATTTGGCCGGTGTGGATGTGGTGGTGTCGGGCGTGCCGCTCGATTTGGCCACCACCTTCCGCCCCGGCGCACGCTTGGGCCCCGCCGCCATCCGTGCCGCCAGCGTGCAACTGGCCGAACTGAACCTGTTTCCGTGGGGTTTCGACCCGTTCGACGATTTGGCCGTTATCGATTACGGCGACTGCTGGTTCGACGCCCACCAACCGTGGACGATACGCGAAACCATCAAACAGCACGCGCTCGACATCATCACCAACAGCAACGCCAAAATGCTCACCTTCGGCGGTGATCATTTCATCACCTATCCCTTATTGCAGGCGCACGCCGAAAAATACGGCAAGCCCCTGAGCCTCTTGCACTTCGACGCCCATTGCGATACCTGGCCCGACGACGCACCCGAATCGCTCAACCACGGCACCATGTTTTACAAAGCCATTAAAGACGGACTGATCAACCCGAAAACTTCCGCACAAGTCGGTATCCGCACCTGGAACAGCGACTTTATGGGCATGAATATGCTGTTTGCGCCGTGGGTGAACGAAAACGGCATCGAAGCCACCGTTAAGCGCATCTACGAAATTATCGGCAACCATCCCGTTTACATCACCTTCGATATCGACTGCCTCGACCCCGCGTTCGCCCCCGGCACCGGCACACCCGTGCCCGGCGGCCTCAATTCGCATACCGCGCTGGGCATCATCCGCGCGCTGGGCAATTTGAATATCGTCGGCATGGACGTGGTGGAAGTTTCCCCTGCCTACGATAACGCCGAAATTACCGCCATCGCCGCCGCACACGTTGCCGCCGATATGCTGTGTTTGATGCGCAATAAGAAAGTAGCGGGCGGACTGTAACCGTGCCGTTTTCCGGCAGGTTGAGAACTTTGCAAGTCGTTAAGGCCGTCTGAAAGCAAACTTATCTTTCAGACGGCCTTATATCTAAGTATAGCTTGTAAACGTGCTTCGACGGGTTTACCTGCGGGCCAAAACGGCTTTGTTCAGATAGGTTTTCACGCCGTCGGCGATGGCTTGGGCGCTTTTCTGGCGGAATGAAGAGCTGGCCAGCAGGCGCTCTTCGGTGGGGTTGGAGATAAAGGCGGTTTCCACCAGAATCGAAGGGATGTCGGGTGCGCGCAGAACGGCAAAGTTGGCTTGGTCGACATGGCCTTTGTGCAGTTTGTTGAGTTTGCCCAATTCGCCCAATACGTTGCGGCCGAGCACCATGCTGTCTTTGATGGTGGCGGTTTGGGTCATGTCGAGCAGGGCGCTGTCCACTTGGCGGTTGCCCACTTTCTGCACGCCGCCGATCAAGTCGGCGCTGTTTTGGGTTTGGGCGAGAAAGCGGGCGGCGGCGCTGGTGGCGCCTTTGGTGCTGAGTGCGTAAACGCCGGTGCCGCGTGCGCTGGGGCTGGTGAAGGCGTCGGCGTGGATGGATACGAACACGTCGGCTTTGAGCTGGCGGGCTTTGGCCACGCGTACGCCCAGCGGAATGAAGATGTCTTCGTTGCGGGTCATGTAGGTGCGGTAGCCCATGGCGTCGAGGCGTTTTTTGGTTTCGCGGGCGATGGAGAGCACCACGTCTTTTTCGCGCAGGCCGCTGCCGCCGATGGCACCCGGGTCTTCGCCGCCGTGGCCGGGGTCGAGCACGATAACGGGGCGGCGGTCGTGGCGGCGCGGGGAGGAGGGTGTGGAAGGCGGCGGGGTGTCGTCGATGATAACGGGCTGGCGTTCGCGCACGGGCGGGGTGCTGCCGGTGCCGTCGCTGCGGATTTTGCCTTGCGAATAGTCGTTCAAAAGCGCCATCAGGGGGTCGTCGGCTTCGGCGGCCAGCGCGGTGGCGGCGGAGGGGTATAAATCCATTACCAGGCGGTGGCGGAAGTTGGCCACGGGGGCGAGCGTAAACACCTGCGGGTTGGCGGGCTGTTTGAGGTCGATTACCACACGCACGGTGGTGGCGGTGTTTTGGCCGACGCGTATGCTGCGGATATAGGGGTCGTTGCGCTGCACTTTGGCGGCCATGCCCTGCAATACGTTGTTGAGCGTGGCGCCTTCGATGTCGACGACCAAACGCGCGGGGTTGTCGAGCGCGAAGTGTTTGTATTTGAGGGATTGCGAAGATTCGAGCGTGATGCGGGTGTAGGCGCTGGCGGGCCAGATGCGCACGGCTACGAACTGCGGGGCGGCGGCTTTGGCGAGCGCGCCAATGGGCGTGAGGGTAAACAATAAGCCCGCCGCGGCGCGGCGGACGATTTGGCGGCGTGTTAATTTAACCATGTTTCTAAACTTTTCTTGCCTTTTTCGGTGTGTGCGGTGAGCGTGCATTTGCGGCCCGAACCGTCGTGTTCGAGCATAACCGTAAGGTCGGCGGCGGGTACAAAAGTTCCGCCCTGTTGCGGCCATTCGATCAGGCACAGGCAGTTGGAGGCGAATAATTCGTCCAAGCCTGCATCCTGCCATTCTTCGGGCGAAGCGAAGCGGTAGAGGTCGAAATGGTGCAGCAGGGTGAAGCGGGGCAGGGGATAGGATTCGACGATGGTGTAGGTGGGGCTTTTTACCGCGCCTTTGTAACCGGTGCCGCGCAGCAGGCCGCGGGTGAAAGTGGTTTTGCCTGCGCCCAGATCGCCTTGCAGATACACCACCAAAGGCGGCATAACGGTGGCGGCCCAGCTTTCGCCCAGTTGCAGCGTGGCATCTTCGTC
>JBHALY010000059.1:0-5577 GCA_041827905.1 Neisseria dentiae | reverse complement strand
TAGGGTCTGTTGAACATTTGAAATAAAAAAATAGAGAGTAGTAAAATGTAATCGCAAAAAATAATACTAACTCTCTATTCTTATGCTTCAAACATTACTTAATGACAAGCTTTGGTTGAAACTAAAGCCTATTATCCTAGATTTGAATATCTATGACAAACCAAATTTAAGAAATATTTTCACAGGAATCTTATATCGCCTGAAAACAGGCTGCCCATGGCGATATTTACCAGAATGCTTTGGAAAGTATAATACTGTTTTTAAAACTTTTAGAAGATGGACAAAATTGGATAAATTCACCAAAATTTTTAAACAACTTATTAAAGATCCGGATATGGAGTGGTTATCTATTGATGGAACCCACATTCGAGCGCATCAAAGTAGTGCTGGTGCGAGTAGTCCTAAGTCAGAGGCTATCGCCAAAAGTGCCGGCGGTAACAGCACTAAAATTCATATGATCGTCGATGCTCATGGAAATCCCTTGGATTTTTTGATAAGTGATGGAGCGACTCATGATGTTAAAGTAGCTCCTGAGCTGATTAAAAAAGTTGAGTTAAAGGAGACAAAAATCCTTAATGCTGATCGAGGATATATCTCGGAAGATTTTAAAACCAGTTTATTAAAAAACGGAGTTCATCCAAACATTCCTAATAGAAAGAATAGTTTAAAAGACAATAGGCATATGGACTGGCATATTTATAAAGCGCGACATGTCGTGGAGAATATGTTTGCGACATTAAAGCACTTTAGAGGCTTAGCAACTCGCTATGATAAGCTAAAAAGCAGCTACAGTAGCAATGTTGCTTTGGCCTGTGCATATGTTTGGTTGAAGCTATGAATGTTCAACAGACCCTAGCTACATCGAGACGGGGTTTTACACCTCAACAGGTTGCAGGCGCAGGGTCAGGTTTTCGGCTTTAACGCGCAGCAGTAGGTCGATGTTGGGATGCTTGCCGGGGTTGGCTTCGGCATCGGCAACGTGTTCGGCGAACAGGGCGAGGCCGTGTTTAGCGGTTTCGGCATCGAGTATGCCGCCTGATTCTTGCGACAACGCGTGATAGAGTTTGAGTGAGCCGAGTTTGCCGGGAGCTGCGGGGATATGGTGCAGGGTTTCGCCGTTTTCGCTGCATACGTTCAAGCCGCTCAAGTGGTCGATGGCGGGCAAGGTGGCGAGGTTTTCTTGGAAATTCATAGTTGTGTCCGTGTATCGGGTGAAAGCCGGATTGGTTACAAAATTTAAAAACCGAAGTTTTTATAAAACATCATAAAAGTTGCGTGCCATCATTTAGCTGCACGAGATTGCTGTGCGGGAATGACGGCGGCAAAGTGTTTTCAGACGGCCTGATGATGGTGTTCAGGCCGTCTGAAAGGTTTAGCGTGTGCCGAAAATCTTGTCGCCCGCATCGCCCAGGCCGGGGATGATGTAGCCGTGTTCGTTGAGATGGCTGTCGAGGGCGGCGGTGTAGATGATAACGTCGGGATGGGCGTCGTTCACGGCTTTCACGCCTTCGGGGGCTGCCACCAAAACCAGTGCCTTGATGTTGCGGCAGCCTTTCTGTTTCAAAAGGTCGATGGTGGCGATCATCGAGCCGCCGGTGGCGAGCATGGGGTCGATAATCAGGGCGGGGCGCGAGTCCATGCTGTCGACGAATTTTTCAAAATACGACACGGGTTTGAGGGTTTCTTCGTCGCGTTGCAGGCCGACTACGCTGATTTTGGCGGTGGGGATTAAGTCTAAAACGCCGTCGAGCATACCCAAACCGGCACGCAGAATCGGCACCACGGTAAGGGTTTTGCCTTTGATGCGCTCGCCTTCGATTTCGCCGCACCAGCCGTCGATAATGTAGTTTTCGGTGTCGAAATCGCGGGTGGCTTCATAGGCCATCAGCCGCGCCAGCTCGGTGGTGAGCGTGCGGAACTTGAACGTGCTGCATTCTGCTTCGCGCATCAGGGTGAGCTTATGTTTGACCAGCGGGTGGTTGATAATGGTGATGTTCATGAGAGGCTTTCTTGGAGGTGTTTTTGCAGTCGGCGGTTATTATAAAGCCATTCGGGAAAGGCTTGAAAGGGCGGCAGCGAGAAAAAAGGCCGTCTGAAAACCGGTTGCGTGCGGTTTTTCAGACGGCCTTTCTGCGAGATTGGCAAGATGTGGGTTAGACGCCGCGCAACAGCTCGTTCACGCTGGTTTTGGCGCGGGTTTGCGCGTCCACTTTTTTCACGATAACGGCGCAGTAGAGGCTGTATTTGCCGTCGGCGGAGGGCAGGCTGCCGGATACCACCACCGAGCCGGCGGGCACGCGGCCGTAGTGGATTTCGCCGGTTTCGCGGTCGTAGATTTTGGTGGATTGGCCGATATACACGCCCATCGAAATCACGCTGCCTTCTTCCACAATCACGCCTTCCACGATTTCGCTGCGCGCGCCGATAAAGCAGTTGTCTTCGATGATGGTGGGTGAAGCCTGCAAGGGTTCGAGCACGCCGCCGATGCCCACGCCGCCGGATAAATGCACGTTTTTGCCGATTTGGGCGCATGAGCCGACGGTGGCCCAAGTGTCAACCATCGCGCCTTCGTCCACATAAGCGCCGATGTTTACATAAGAGGGCATCAACACCACGTTTTTGGCGACAAAGCTGCCGCGGCGCGCCACGGCGCCGGGCACGGCGCGGAAACCGGCGGCTTTAAACTCTTCTTCGCTCCAGTCGGCAAATTTGGTCGGCACTTTATCGAAATATTTGTTCACGCCGTCGTTTTGCACTTCGTTGTCGGCAATGCGGAAAGAAAGCAGCACGGCTTTTTTCGCCCATTCGTTCACTTTCCATTGGCCCACGCCCAAGCGTTCGGCTACGCGCAATTCGCCGCTGTCGAGCCGGCGCAGGGTTTCTTCGACGGCCTGCTTCACTTCGGAGGTAACGCTGGCAGGGGTGATGTCGGCGCGGTTTTCAAACGCGGTTTCGATGATGTTTTGTAATGACATTTTGTTTTCCTGGTTGAGGGTGGAAGGCTTTTCAGACGGCCTTGATAAATTAAAGGAACGTATTTTAACCTAAAAACGGTTGTGTGTTTTCAGACGGCCTCAGCTTATCCGGTTGGCGGCCAACACGCCGCTGCCTATGGAGTGCGCAAGCGGCTGCGCGGTCAGCTGCCGCAGGGCGGCTTGGAAGTCTGCAAAATCCATCTGCTCGGAGCCGAAGCGTGCCAAGTGTGAAGTGTTTTGCTGGCAGTCGATTAATCCGATGCCGCATTCGGCCAGATAGGGCACGGCGAGAGCGAAAGCGGTTTTGGAGGCGTCGGCCTGCACGGCAAACATCGATTCGCCGAAAAACACGCGCCCGATCTGCACGCCGTAAAAACCGCCGGCAAGTTTCAGACGGCCTGTTGGGTCGGGATACCAGCATTCAAACGAGTGTGCGTGCCCCATTTCGTGCAGTTTGGTGTAGGCGCGCTGCATATCGCCGGTAATCCAAGTGCCGTCCTGCCCCGCACGCGGCACGGCGGCGCAGGCGGCGATAACGGCGGGGAAACTGTGGTTGGCGGTAACGGCGTAGGGCTTGTTGCGCAGGCTTTTTTGCAGCGAACGGCCGATATGGATTTTTTCGGGGAACAGCACGGTGCGCGGGGCGAGGGCAAACCAGCAGATAGGCTGCCCTTCGCTATACCACGGAAAAATCCCCTGCGGATACGCGGCCAGCAGGCGCTCGGGGCTTAAGTCACCGCCCACGGCCACCAAGCCGTCGCGTTCGGCAACGGCTTGTGCGGGGTCGGGAAAACGGCAGCCGTGCGGCGGTAAAATAGGAATATTCATTTCAGACAACCGCTCCGGCGGTTCGGGCAAGAGGTAATCGGGAGGAAAGAAACTAGGGCGTGTAGTCAGAAAGCGTTGCGGCGGTATTTTTGGTTAAAATCCGCAGCTGCGGCGTTAAAAATGCTCGCAAGATGTCCAATCTTGCTGTGCTTTTTGCCTTGCATCTGTGGATTTTTCCTCAAAAAACCGCTTCACAAGCCTTCTGACTACACGCCCTAGGAGAACTGCCGGCAAGCGGATTTTCCATGGTTTGTGATATTGCGCCCTAAAACGTTTCAGACGGCCTGAATATCGTCATCAGGCCGTCTGAAAACCATAGCAGGCAAGCAAATCAGCGTTTGCCTTTCTGCTGGCATTCGCTGCACACGCCATACATATATAATGCGTGGTCCACCACTTTATAGCCGTTCTCTTCGGCGATTTTGTCTTGCAGGCGTTCGATTTCTTCGTTATGGAATTCGGTTACTTTGCCGCATTTCACACACACGATATGGTCGTGGTGGTCGCCCTGGTTCAGCTCATAAACCGCCTTGCCGGTTTCAAAATGGTGGCGCAGCAGAATGCCCGCCTGCTCAAACTGGGTTAACACGCGGTAAATGGTGGCCACACCGATTTCGATGCCCTCGTCGAGCAGGATGCGGTAAACGTCTTCGGCGCTCAGGTGCTCTTCGGCGTGTGTTTCGAATAAGTCCAGAATTTTCAGGCGCGGGCCGGTTACTTTCAGGCCGTTGTCTTTTAACTGGGCGATATTGCTGAAATTGTTTTCCATAATGCTCTCATACCCTTGTGGTGTAATTGCCGTTATAATACGCATTTTTAGCGGCTTTGCCCACTATTTGATAATAAAGGTTTTTAATGGCCTGAACCTTTCAGGCGCATTGATAACTAACCATATCCGAGCCGGAAACGGCTGTTTGATGAAAGGTAAACCCAGTGAATAAAACCTTGTGTCTGGCCATTGCCGCCCTGTTGGGGCTGGCCGCCTGCTCTTCCGAGCGCGTATCGCATTTTCCCTCTTACAAACTGAAAGTGGTGCAGGGCAACGAATTGGATGCCCGCGCCGTGGTGTCGCTGCAACCGGGCATGAGCCGCGAGCAGGTGCAGTTGCTGCTGGGTACGCCGCTTTTGCGCGATCCCTTCCATGCCGACCGCTGGGACTACACCTTCAACATCGCCCGCAACGGCGTGATTTCCGATCAGCGCACGCTGACCCTCTATTTCAATAACGACCAACTGGTGCGCGCCGAAGGTAATGCCATCGAACACGCCGTGCAGCAGCTTCAGGCAGAGCAGGCAGCCGCCCCGCGCCCTGTTCAGCAGCCGCAGCAACCCCAGCAGCCGCAACCCGTATTCCAGCCCGATTCGCAATAACCTCAGGATAAAAACATGACCGCATTAAGAATCGCCATCGCCGGTGCCGACGGACGCATGGGGCGCGTGTTGGTGGAAGCCGTCAGCCGCCACCCCGATGCCGTATTGAGCGGCGCACTCGAACACATCGGTTCAAACGCATTGGGTTTGGATGCCGGTTATGCCGTCGGCCTCAAAACCGGCGTGGCCATCAGCAGTGATACCGATGCTGTGCTGGCCGCCAGCGACGTATTGATCGACTTCACCTGCCCCGAACCTACGTTGGCCTATTTGGCACAATGCGCCGAGGCCGGTGTGAAAATGGTGATCGGCACCACGGGCTTCGACGAAGCAGGTAAGGCCGCCATTCAAGCGGCTGCCGAAAAAACCGCCGTCGTGTTCGCTGCCAATTACAGCGTGGGCG
>JBHALY010000058.1:0-6789 GCA_041827905.1 Neisseria dentiae | reverse complement strand
GTAGCGGGTATAGCGCTGTTCTTCGGGCAGGCTGCGCACGAAATTCTGTTTGGCTTCGGCATCTTCGGGCAGCAGCGGCCTGATGCGGACGGTTTGGCCGTTTTTGAGGGTGAAGGTGTGTGCGGGTTTGGCGGGGTAGGGAGCGAGCACGTTTTCGACGGTTTCGGCCTGCGGATCGGTTTTGATGTCGGAGCCTATGCCTGTGCTGCCGGCGGAAACGGTGATTTCGGTGATAAACGGCACGGAAACGGCGCTGTTCAGGCTGTGCAGCAGTTGATGTACGGTTTTTTGGTGGCGTTTCAAATCGGCTTGGCGGATCAGGTATTCGGTGTCGAGCGTGGTAAAGGGCGGCAGCACGGCCAGCGTGCGGGCGGGGGTGCGGGCGTAGAGCACGGCGCCGTAACGGGCGTGGCGTTTGAATGTGAGCACGAACTGCGGGTTGGCTTCGGGTGTTTTGTATTCGGGCAGGTAGAGGGCTTTGGCCAGTTGCGGCAGATCGGCCGGGGTTTTCTGTATTTCGCGCACAGAAGGTGTTTTCAGATGGCCGGGCAGCGGTTTGGCGGTTTGGTTCTGCTGCTGTTTCAGGGCGGTGTAAACGTTTTGGCAGCGGAACGCCTGCAAGGCTTGGGCGGGGCGGTTGAATTGCAGCAGGCCGTCTGAAAACGGGCTGCTGATGAATAGGGGTTTGTCGGTTTGGCGTTGCAGGTTGGCCATCAGCCGTGTGATGTTTTCGGCAGTATGGTCGGCGGTGGGGGCGACGACGGCCAGCAGGGCCTCGGTTTGGCTGTGTTGCAGGCAGCTTTCCGCCAGCGCACGGTAACGTGCGGGGGCGGGGTGGCTGCCGATATGGCCGTAAAGGTTTTCAGACGGCCTGCCGTCGTCGGGCAGCGGGTGCAGCGTGATGCCGAGTTCGTCGGCTTGGGTTTGCAGACTGCCGCAGGGTTCGTTGGCGATAATGTGCAGTTTGCGGGCGGATTTGTCGGCGGCGGAAAGGGCGTGGAGGGCGGCGGCGGTTTCGTCGGGCGTGAACGCCAACACGCAGCCGCAGCGGCGCGAGAGTGCCTGCAAAACGGCTTGCTCTTCTTCGTCGGCATAATGGCAGACCGACAACAGCACGGGTTTGCGGCGGGCGGCGCGGCGTATGGCGCTGAAGAGCCGGCGCTGGTTTTCGTGCGGGTTGTGTGATACGGCAATCAGCCGGGTGGCCGGGTCGGCGGCGAGCGTGTCGATAAAGTCGGCGGAGGTGGTGGGGCTGAGCGGATAATGCAGGCCGATGTGGCATGAAACGCCCAAAGCGGCCTGCGCGATTTGTGCCGACAGGCGCGCGCTTTCCGAGGCGTGGCCGCTGATGATGCCCATGCCGCCTGCGGGCAGGTCGGGGTAAATGCCGGTGTTCAAACCCGAAGCAGGTACCTGCAAGGCGGCGGGGTGGCATACGGTGATGCGCACGTTGGATTTGCGCATTTTCCGCAATGCCTCCTGCGCCTGCTCCAGCGCTTCGGGGGCGAGTCCGTCCCAATCCTGCACCAAAACGGCATGGGGGATATTCTGTTTGTGGCAGGCTTTCAGCACGGCTTCGTAGCTTGCGGGCGGGGTGAGCACCAGCGCCATGTCGGCCGCGTCGGGCACGCGGTTCAGGTTGGCGTAGGCCTTCATGCCGCCCACGGTTTTGTGGCGCAGGTTAACCGGCGTTATCTGCCCGCCGAAAGGGGTACGCAACAGCGCGGTCAGCACGCGCTCGCCCAAGCTGTGCGGGCGTTCGCTGGCGCCGATAACAATCAGATGGCGGGGGGCTAAGGAAACGGGCTGGCTGTGCATGGTGTGGCTTCCTTGTTGTGGCACATTCAACGGATAGGATTTTGGCATTATCCTCTGAAACGGTTCACCGTAAAAGGCCGTCTGAAAACGGTTTCAGACGGCCTGTTTGCTCATGATGATGTTGCGTTTCCGGTTAGCACGTTCCGCAGTTTTTTCAGCTCTTCCCAAGCCTGCTTTTTCAGTTGCGGCTGCCGCAGCAGGCGGGCGGGGTGGGGAACGGTGAAAGCGGGCGTGCCGCCGCACAGTTGCGCGATGGTTTCGGCGTAGTGCGGCTGTGTAAACACCTGCCCCAAAAACAGCACGGCCTGCGCCTGAGACGCGGCCAGTTCGGCCTGCATCTGCGGCAGCGCGGCGGCCACCTGCTCGGGCGGCGGCTCGGGGGTAAATGCTGCGGCGGCTTTTACCCAACTGGTTTTGTGGGCGTCGGCCGCTTGCAGGCCGATGGCGGCGAGCATATTGTCGAGCAACACGCCCGCGCTGCCACTGAACAGCTTGCCGGTTGCGCTGTCTTCGGGTGCGGGGCAGATGCTTACCACCATCACGGCGGCGGGCTGTATGGCGGCCAGCGCGGCGGGGTCGGCAGCTGTTCGGGCGGCGGCGTTTTCGTTTTCAGACGGCCTTTCGGCAGGTGTTGGCGGAATGTTTTCAGACGGCCTGTTGTGCACGGAGAGGCCGTCTGAAACTTTGGCGGCGGGTTGGACGGCAGCCATTGCCGCCAAACGCGCGGTGGCGGCGGCAGGTGTGCGGGCTGCGGGTTGCGGCGCAGCAGTAGTCTGCGGCGGCGCTTGGGGTGTGGGTTGCGGGGCATGTGCGGCGGCGGTTTCGGCGGGCAGCACTTTCGCGCCCCGGTTCAGCCACATTGGCCCCAAGCCCAGCGCTTCGTGTAAATGCAGATAACGGCTGCTTAACATGATTTCTCCATTAAAACAGCATCTTCCCTGCCGCCGTCGGGCAGCGGGTAATAGGCTTTGCGGCGGCCGCACTCGGTGAAACCGTGTTTGCGGTAGAGTGCCTGCGCGGCCAGGTTGGCGGCGCGTACTTCCAAAAACAGGCGTTCGGCGCGTTGTGCCGAGGCCGTCTGAAACCATGCCGCCATCAGTTGCGAAGCCAAACCGGCGCGGCGGCGCGCGGGGGCGGTGGCAATCAGGTGCAGCTCCGATTCACCGCACAAGGTTTGCCACACGGCAAAGCCGCCGATGGTGCCGTCGGCTTCGGCCAGCACCGTTACGCTGTCGAAACGGTTGTTTAAGGCCGTCTGAAATTGCGCGGCCGACCACGGCGACGGGTTGCATTGCGCATCAAGCGCGGCCAGCGCGGGGCAGTCTGCGGGCAGGGCGGGGCGGATTATCACGGCGCGCCCTTCCGTTCGGCCTGTTCTTTGGCGGTGAGCGCGATTTTATTGCGCACATACAGCAAACCCGCATGGGCGGCATCGGTGGCGGGGTAACGCCCGCTGGCGGCCAAATCCAGATAGTCGGCTGCGGTGGGCATCTGTGCCGTGCCGTTAAACGGCGGCTTGTCGCTAAGTGCAAACGCATTGCCTATGCCCTGCGGCTCGGCGCAGCCTGCGGGTGGCGCGATATCCGCCGCTTTGCCCACTTGGTAATCGCCCAAGCGGCGGCGGTTTTCGGTGTCGAACCAGACGTAAAACACTTCGCCCATGCGTGCATCGGTGGCCGCCAGCACGCACGGCGCGCTGATTTGGTAAGCCACCGCGTCCAAGCACGGCACGCCGACGAGCGGCAGGTCAAACGGTGCCGCCAAGCCCTGCGCCACGCCCGCACCGATACGCAGGCCGGTAAACGCGCCGGGGCCTTGTGCATACACAATCCCGCCCAAACCGGCTGCGGTAACGCCCGCTTCGGCCAAAAGCGCGCCGATTTGCGGCAGAATCAGGGCGGATTGGCGGTTGCCCGCGTCTTCGTGCCAAACAAAGGTTTGCCCGCTCGCACGCAGGGCCAGCGACAGAAACGACGTGCTGGTGTCGATGGCTAAAACGGGGCGGGAAAAATCGGCTTGCATGGCGGAAAATTCAGGATTGGTTGGAAGAGGGCATTATACCCGAGGCGGGCGTAACTTACCGCAACGCTTTCTGACTATACTCCCTAAGAGCTTTTGCAAAAGGCCGTCTGAAACGCATTGCGGCGGGAATATGTAATTTTGATACACAATAATATTCGGGTTGATTGTTTTTTGAGTGGCAATGTAAGGGTTTTGTATGATTATGTTAAAATGCCGCAACATAAAACAAGCGCACAGGCCGTCTGAAAAACGCTTTCAGACGGCCTGAATTTACCCGCAACCCGTTTGGCAAACATCATAATGAATACCGACATACAACACGCATTGCAACAGCTCAACACGCTGATTTTGGGGAAAGAAAACGTTTTACAGCAACTGTTTACCGCCGTGCTTGCCGGCGGCCACGTTTTGCTCGAAGACGTGCCGGGCGTGGGCAAAACCACGCTGGCGCACGGCGTGGCGGCGGTGTTGGGGCTGGATTACCGCCGCGTGCAGTTCACCAACGACATGCTGCCTTCCGACCTGTTGGGCATCAACGTTTACCGCCCCAACGAAGGCCGGTTCGAGTTCCACCCCGGCCCCGTGTTCCACGCCTTCTTATTGGCCGACGAAATCAACCGCGCCTCGCCCAAGCTGCAATCCGCGCTGCTGGAAGCGATGGAGGAGCGGCAGGTGTCGGTGGACGGGCAAACCTACGCGCTGCCCGAGCCGTTTATCGTGATGGCCACCCAAAACCCTGCCGAACAGCTCGGCACCTTCCCCCTTCCCGAATCGCAGCTCGACCGCTTTATGATGCGCCTGAGCATGGGCTACCCCGCCGCCGACGCAGAAAAACGGCTGTATGCCGAAGGCGGCGGCCGCCGCAATCTGCCAGCGTTGCAGGCCGTTTGCGACGCCGCAACGCTTGCACAATGGCAACGCCAGGCCGCGCAGGTGAAATTTTCGCCGGCGGCCGCCGATTATGTGTACCGCCTCGTGCAGACCACGCGTCAGCCCGGCCGCTTCGTGCTCGGTTTAAGTCCGCGCGCGGGTTTGGCGGTGGTGGCCGCCGCCAAAGCGCGGGCGTTTATGCTGGGCAGGCCGCATGTGTTGCCCGAAGACGTGAAAGCCGTGTGGGTACCGGTGGCCAACCACCGCCTGCAACCCGTGCAGCAGGGTTTGACCAGCACGCAGATTTTGGCGGATATGCTCGACCATGTTGCCGTTGCGTAAACGCCGCTTGAATGCCGCGCAGGGTGAAACCGCTTCTGCCGCCGCCCTGCATTGCCGCCCCACACGCTTGGGCATCGGGCTGGCGGTAACGGTGGTGCTGCTGTGGCTGGTGGGGCTGAACTATCAGGTCAATCTGGCTTATGCCGCCGCTTTCTGGCTGGCGGGGTTTTTGCTGGTGTCGGTGCTGCTCAACCTGCGCCAGCTGCTGGCTTTGCAGATAACGGCGGATATGCCCGCCGAAGTGTTTGCGGGCGGCCATGCCGTACTGGAGCTGGCCGCCGTCGGCAACACCCGCCGCCGCTGGCTGTGGCTGTGCAGCGAAGACGATTTCGCCAACCCGCACACGCCGCCGGCGAAATTGTGGCGGGTGTGGCATATCGGTTCAGACGGCCTGCCTGTTTTCCAATGGCGCGTTCCCGCCGTGATGCGCGGCTATCTGCGCATACCGCCGTTGCGCGCCGCTTCGGTGGCGCCGTTCGGCGTGAGCATGGTGCAGTGCGTGTGGCGTTGGCCGGGCGAAGCGGTGGTGTTTCCCGCGCCCGTTCCCCACGATTTGCCCGATATGCCCGCCCGCAGCGGCGAAACCGACCTGCAACGCCCGCCCGCGCAGGGCGGCGACGATTTGGCTTATTTGCAGGCGCACCAGCAGGGTGCATCGTTGCAGCACGTTGCCTGGAAAACCTATGCCAAAACCGGCGAAATGCTCGACAAACGCTTTGAAGAGCCGCAGCAAGCCGCCCGCAACACCGTTATTTCCTATGCGGACTATCCCGCCGGCACCGATAAAGACCGCTTGGCGGGCTTGTTGTGTTTCCGCGTGCTCGAAGCCGAACGCCGCGGCCTGCCGTATTCGCTGGAGCTGCCGCAGCGGCTGATTGCGCCGCAGCACGGGCAGCGGGAAATCTGTTTGACGGCGCTGGCATTGTGGTAATGGCGGCAAACGACATAAGGCCTTTGCAAAACCCATTGAGGCCGTCTGAAAACCCTATTCATTCATAACATCATGCTGATTTCCAACCCTTCTTTCCTGCAACAGCCGCCGCCGCGCACGGTGGCGTTTGCCGTGCTGTCGGCTTTGCTGTGGACGGCGCTGCCGTTGGCCGCTTCGCTGCCCGCTGCGGTTATCGCAGTATTCGGCGGCCTGTGGCTGCTGCGGCTGGCTTTGCTGAAAGCCGGCATCGGCCGCGTGCCGAAAGCTGCGCTGCTGCTGTTGGCGGTGGTGGCCGGCCTGCTGGTGTGGCAGCAGCTCGGTACGGTGTTCGGGCGTGAGGGCGGGGTGGCGTTTTTATTATTGCTGGTGATGCTCAAAGCGTTTGAAGGCAACAGCCAGCGTGATTGGCAGGTGCTGCTGCTGGCCATGCTGTTTTTAATCGGGTCGTCGGTGCTGCTCAACCAGAGCCTGTTTATCGGCGTGTGGCTGCTGCTGGCGCTCGCGGCCGTCAGCGTGTGCTTTGCCGTATTGTGTGGGTTGGGCGGCAGGGAAGCGTTCAAACGCAGCGTGCAGGCGCTGCTGCTCACGCTGCCGCTGACGGTGGTGCTGTTCGTGGCGGTGCCGCGCCTGAACGAGCCTTTATGGCGGATTCCGCAGCAGACGCAGCAGGCCAAAACGGGCTTGTCGGACACCATGGAGCCGGGCAGCATCAGCAATCTGGTGCAGAGCGACGAATGGGTGGCCAACATAACTTTTTCAGACGGCCTCAAACCGCAGCGCAGCGATTTATATTGGCGCGCCATCAT
>JBHALY010000057.1:0-7104 GCA_041827905.1 Neisseria dentiae | reverse complement strand
CCGCTCGACGATGCGTTTGACGCCGCCTATCTGTACGGCAAACTGCGCACGCAGAAACGCGCCGTGAAGCTCTCGCTGATGGATAATGCGGTGGTGGTGGGCGTGGGCAATATCTACGCCAACGAAAGCCTGTTTAAAGCGGGCATTTCGCCCAAGCGCCCCGCCTGCAAAGTCAGCAAAAAAGAATGTGCGAAGCTGGTGGAAACCATACGTGCGGTGCTGCAACGCGCGATTGCAACGGGCGGCAGCACCCTGCGCGACTTTGTCGACAGCGACGGCAAAAGCGGTTATTTCCAACAGGAATACACGGTTTACGGCCGGCACAACCAGCCCTGCCCGCAATGCGGCCGTTTGATTTTGAAAGAAACGCTGGGGCAGCGCGGCACGTTTTACTGCGGTAACTGCCAAAAATAGCGTTCGTTTCAGACGGCCTGAAACCTTTGCAAAACACTGTAAAGGTGTGGGAAAAGGTCGGGTTGTTTACACTTTTTATGCCAAACGGCTTTTGTTTTTTGCTGGAATGATGGTTTCGTGATTTTTGAGCATTCTCAAGAACGATGCGGCTTCGCCGTGCCTTTTGGCATTCTTGACAACCCTCAAAAATCCCAAAATGGGTATGCATGCAAAAAACGGAAAGTGTAAACAACGCTAGAATTTCCTACACTGTAAGGCCGTCTGAAACGTCCAATCTCCATCAGCGCCGCCCAACCTTTACACAGCTTTCCTTGCGCCTTAACCCGCCCCGCGTTCCGCTAACCCCTGCCGCTTGTTATAATCCCCGCCCACACCTTTCACAAACGCCGCACCATGTCCCGACAAAAAGCCCCGATTTCCCTACGCCTCGCGCGCTTGGCCAAGCTTGCCGTTTGGCTGTTTAAAACCGGCCGCAACTTAAGCAGTCTCGACGGCAGCGACCCGCAGGCGCGCGACAAGGCACTGATTACGCTGGGTTCCACCGCTTTGCAGGCCGTGGGCGCGAAACTCAACGTTACCACGCCGCCCGAGCACTTTCATGTGAGCGGCACGCTGGTGGTGGCCAACCATGTTTCGTGGCTGGATATTTTCGCCATGAGCGCGCTGTTTCCCAGCAGCTTTATCGCCAAGCAGGAAATCAGCACCTGGCCCGTGCTCGGCAAAATGGGCCGCAACGCCGGCACGGTGTTTATCAACCGCAATTCGCGCAAAGATGTGGAACCGATCAACCAAGCCATTGCCGCCGCCCTGAAAGCCGGCCAAAACGTCAGCTTTTTCCCCGAGGCCAAAACTTCGTCGGGGCTGGACGTGCTGCCGTTCAAAGCCGCGCTGTTCCAGTCGGCGATGGATGCCGGTGCGCCGATTCAAACCATGGTTTTGCGCTACTACGACCACAACGGCCGCCGCACCGATATCCCCTCTTATGCCGATATAAGCCTGGCCAAATCGCTGTGGCGCATCGTTTCCATGCCCGAGCTGCATATCCGCGTGGATTTCGCCAAACCGATACACCCTTCCGCCCTTCCCGATCAAGACCGCTTTGCGCTGAAAGACACCGCCGAAGCCTATGTGCGCGAGAAAGTGTTGGAAGACGCCACCGTTTAACGGCAAACAAACCAACATAAAGCAGGCCGTCTGAAAAATATTTTTTCAGACGGCCTGCTTTATGAATTAACGATGCGCTTGCCAACCTCTCCGATTTACCCACGCCAACCGCCGAAAATATTGTGCGTATTCTGTGGATAACATTAAGCCGCTGTTGAAATATAACGGAAAATTTATCATGCTTAAAATTTAAGCATCAAAACGGATAATCCCGTGAAACTGTTTATCTGCGTGTGCATGTTTTGTGGATAAAATGCTTAAACCCATTATTTTCCAAATAAAAATATTGCTGCCTAAAAATTAAGCATTTTCACAGGCAGAGACCTTTGCAAAACCCCCATCTGCGGCGCATTTCTGCGTTGTGTGCTGCTCGCTCGCTTGCCTAACTCCATGTTATGTCTGCGCTCGCTGCGCTGCTACGCCTTGAACTGCATCCACATCTGGCGGTTTTGCAAAGGACTCAGGCATTTTATCCGCTGCGGCCGAAACGGTATAATCAAAACCATCATATTCAGGAGGCCGCCATGCACACCTTGTCTGCCGAAGCCCGCACCAACAGGGCGAGGGCGCGTTTGAAAAAAAGCCGCCGCTGGGCCACGGGGCTGCTGCTGCTGGCCTGTGTGCTGTTTGCCGTATCGGCCACTCATGTCAAACACTATCCCGCGCTCGGTTATGTGAAAGCCTTTGCCGAAGCGGCGATGGTGGGCGCGCTGGCCGACTGGTTCGCCGTTACCGCGCTGTTCCGCCACCCGCTGGGGCTGCCGATTCCGCACACCGCGATTCTGCCGCGCAACCAGCACCGCATTGCCGACGAGCTGGGGCGGTTTATCGAAAACAATTTTCTGCAAGGCAGGCCGATTGCATTGCGCGTGTATCAGGCCGCGCCGAGCGAAAAACTGCTGGCGTGGCTGGCCCGGCCGCAAACCCGCGGCCAATGGCTGCCGTGGCTGGCCGCCCAACTGCCCGCGCTCTTCAAAGTGGCCAAACCCGAGCAAACCGCACGTTTTCTGGGTATGCTGCTGGCCGAACAATACAGCGGCGAAAGAATCGGCAAAACGCTTTCAGACGGCCTCAAAGCCCTGAAGGCGCAAGGATTGCACGACACGCTGTTTAACGCCGTGCTGAAACAGGCACGCCGCTGGCTGCAAGACCCCGAAACCCGTTTGCTGCTCGAACAAAACCTGCGCGAGTGGGCGGCCAAAATCGAAAGCGACGCACCGAGCACTTGGGAAAAACTGAAAGCCTCGCTCAAAGGCACGCTGGTAGATAAAGTGGACGGCTGGGTGTCGGAAAAAGCCCTCGACTGGGCCGAC
Source organism: Neisseria dentiae (assembly GCA_041827905.1). Taxonomy (GTDB): domain Bacteria; phylum Pseudomonadota; class Gammaproteobacteria; order Burkholderiales; family Neisseriaceae; genus Neisseria; species Neisseria dentiae_B. Next base: position 4,213 of record JBHALY010000057.1, on the reverse strand, counting down.
GGCTATCTGGCCGCCGCGCTGGCCGACCCGAACCACCGCATCCACCGCAGCTTCAACGAACAATACGACCGTATGACCGACGCCCTGAGCCGTTCCCGCCTGTGGCACAAACGGCTGGAACAAGGAAAAATGCAGCTCGCCCAATCCCCCGCCATGCGCGAAATGCTCGAAAAAAGCTGGCAGAGCCTGCAAACCTGGACGCAAAACGACGTGCAGCAAGCCGATTCGGTGTGGCTGGCGCAACTGAACAAACTGCTCGACCATATGCTTGCGCAGGCGCAGCGTTACCCGCAGTTTATGCGCCGCACCGATGTGCGCATTTCGCTGATGGTGCGCGATTTCGTGATGCGTTATAAAGACAAGGCGGCTCTGTTTGTGGCCGACAAGGTTAAAGGCTGGGACAGCTCGCAGATGGTGGAAAAACTGGAGTTGAGCGTCGGCCGCGATTTGCAGTTTATCCGCATCAACGGCACGCTGGTCGGCGGCTTGGTGGGATTGGCGATTTACTGCGTGTCGCAATGGCTGTTTTAGCCGCTGTTTGAAAAACAAACAAAAGGCCGTCTGAAAGCAGCCATGCGCAATCTTTCAGACGGCCTTCATGTTCCGTCATCAAGTTTTCACACAAGCCCGATAAGCTCTCCTGCGGAATCCAAACAACCGCAACGGAGCGTTTACCGATGAGCAAGCCCTACCTGATTAAAAGCCGCCACGCCGACGACATCAGCAACACCAGCAGCAACGCGGCGTTTTCCCAAGTGTTACAAGCCAAACTCTCGCGCCGCAGCCTGCTGCAAGGCAGCGCGGCCGCCGGCGCAGCCGCCGTTTTGCCTCTGGGTTTGCTGCAAAGCGGCGGCGCACAGGCAAAAACCGCCGCCGCATCTTCCGCCCGCGCCCGCCGCTTGGGCTTCAAAAGCGTGCCGTTTTCCACGCAAGACACAGTAGTCGTGCCCGAAGGCTACACCGCCCGCGCCTTCTACAAATGGGGCGACCCCGTAGGCATTGCCGGCAAAATGCCCGCCTTCAAACCCGATGCCTCCAACAGCACACAGGAGCAAGCCTACCAGGCCGGCATGCACCACGACGGCATGGCGTTCTTCCCGCTGCCTTTGGGCAGCAACCGCGCCGACCACGGCCTCTTGGCCATGAACCACGAATATATCGACAACGGCCTGCTGTTTCCCGACGGCACCGCCAACTGGGATTTGAATAAAGCCCGCAAAGGCCAAAACGCCATGGGCGTGTCGGTGGTTGAAGTGCGCCGCAGCGGCAACGGCTGGGAAATTGTGCGCCCGTCTGCCTACGCGCGCCGTATCACCGTCAACACCCCTATGAGCATCAGCGGCCTGGCGCGCGGCCATGCCCTGATGAAAACCGCCGCCGATTCGCGCGGCACCACCGTATTGGGCACCATGCAAAACTGCGCCAACGGCAAAACCTCGTGGGGCACTTATCTGACCTGCGAAGAAAACTGGAGCGACATTTTCACCAAACCCTCCGGCAATATGACCGCACTGGAAAAGCGTTACGGCATCGGCCGCGAAGAAAAAGAATACCTGTGGAGCGGCGTTGACAGCCGCTTCAACAGCGACAAAAACCCTAACGAAGCCAACCGCTTCGGCTGGGTGGTCGAAATCGATCCTTTCAACCCGCAATCCACCCCGCGCAAACACACTGCCCTGGGGCGTATCAAACACGAAGGTGCCGAAGTCACCGTCACACCGGGCGGCCGTGTGGCCGTGTATATGGGCGACGACCAGCGCTTCGAATACATCTACAAATTCGTTTCGAAAAACGCCTACCGCCCCGGCAACGACAACCGCGCCCACAATATGAGCCTGTTGGAAGAAGGCACGCTGTACGTTGCCCGTTTCAATGCCGACGGCAGCGGCGACTGGCTGCCGCTGGTACACGGCCAAAACGGCCTCACCGCCGAAAACGGCTTTGCCGACCAAGGCGAAGTATTGGTGAAAACCCGCATGGCCGCCGACCTGCTCGGCGCCACCAAAATGGACCGCCCCGAATGGATCAGCGCCGACCCGTTCGCTTCCGGCAGCCTCTACTGCACGCTCACCAACAATAACGAGCGCGGCAAAGAAGGCAAACCCGGCGCCGATGCCGCCAACCCGCGCAACGACAACCGCTTCGGCCACATCATCCGCTGGCAGGAAAAAGACGGCGACGGCACGCAAACCGCGTTCGCATGGGATATTCTGGTGCTGGCCGGCAACAAACAGGCCGCCAAAGCCGAGCACAAAGGCAACATCAAAGGCGACGGTTTCGGCAGCCCCGACGGCTTATCGTTCGACCACCGCGGCGTGCTGTGGATTCAAACCGACGTTTCCTCATCGACCATCAACCAAAAAGAATACGCAGGCATGGGCAACAACCAAATGGTCGCCACCATCGTCGGCAGCGGCGAATACCGCCGCTTCCTCACCGCCCCCAGGGGCGCGGAAGTTACCGGCATCGCCTTTACGCCCGACAACAAAACCCTGTTTATCAACATCCAGCACCCCGGCGAACCGAGCGAAGGCTTGAGCGACCCGAGCAACCCCAAAGCCGTCTCCTCCTGGCCTGACGGCCCCTCGGGCGGTAGACCGCGCGCCGCCACCGTGGTAATCACCAAAAACGACGGCGGGGTTATCGGCAGCTGATACCGGCGCAACCCGTTGAACACGCGTCACAATAACAGGCCGGAATGTTTGCATTTAAAACCTCCCCGTCATTCCCACGCAGGCGGGAATGACGGGGTTTAAGCATTTCAGACGGCCTTCAGGTGTTTTGCGAAGCATCAGGCCGTCTGAAAACATGTAACGCCGTCGTTAACTTCGCACGTCCGCCCGCAATATGGTGCGGAAGGTCAGATTGACACGCGGTTCATGTATTTTCGCGCTCTTCATCACCGCGTGCAGCCAATGGCTTTGCGTTTCGCCGCGCATCACGAGCAGCTGCCCGTGCGACAGCATCAGTTCGCGCTTTTCGCCCGTGCGTTTGTGTTTGAACGCAAATTTGCGCGTGGCACCGAAACTCACCGAGGCGATCACGGTGTTGCGCCCCAACTCTTTTTCATCGTCGCTGTGCCAGGCCATGCCTTCGAGGCCGTCTGAATAAAGGTTGAGCAGGCAGGAATTGAACACGGTAGGGCTGACGGCGGCCAGCCGCGCTTCTACCGCGCGTTTGATTTCGGGCAGCACGCCGCTCCACGGCAGGGCGGTGCGGGTGATGCCCGAATAAGTGTAGGAAAACGCGCCGTCGCCATACCACGCTACTTTGCGCGCGGTGGTGATGCGGCGGCCGTAAATCACGGCTTCGTCGTGCCGCCACGGAATATCGCGCAACAGCGCATCCAGCAAGGCATCGGCCCGGTGCGTGGCGAAAATCACACCGTAATCATTCACAATGCCGTCGTAAGGCAGCAGGTTGGCCTCGGGCTTAGGCTGCGTGTCGAATAAATCCAAGTTCATACGGTGCGTTCCAATTCTTTGGCCAACAAGGCCATTTTGCGCCCGCGCTGCCAGCGGTAGCCGCCGATGATGCCGCTTTCGCGAATCACGCGGTGGCAGGGAATCAGCACGGCCACGGGGTTGCTGCCGATTGCGCTGCCCACTGCGCGGGCGGCGTTCGCTTGACCGATGTCGACGGCCAAACCGCCATAGCTTTTCAGACGGCCTGCGGGAATCTGCAACAGTGCCTGCCACACTTTGAGCTGAAACGGCGTGCCTTTCAAATGCAGCGGCACGGTTTGCGTGGCCTGCCCGCCCAAGGCGGCCAAGGCTTTTTCGTGCAGCGGATGAGCGGCTTCGGTAAGCCGTGCCTGCGGGTATTCGGCGGCTAAATCCTGCAGAGCCTGTTGGTGCTGATCGGCAAAGGCGAGCCAGCAGATGCCTTTCGGGGTGGCGGCCACCAACACGTCGCCGAACGGGCCGGGCGCGAAAGCGTAGCAAATCTCAAGCCCTGCGCCGCCGTTTTTGTATTCGCCCGGCGTCATGCCTTCGATGGAAACAAACAAGTCGTGCAAACGCGAGCTGCCGCTCAAGCCGCTCTCGAACGCGGCCGTCTGAACGCTGCCCTGCCGTTGCAGCACGCGCTTGGCATTTTCGATGCTGATGTATTGCAGCATTTTTTTAGGGCTTACGCCCGCCCAATTTTGAAACTGACGCTGCAAATGCGCCGGGCTGACATGAACGTGCGCGGCCACCTCTTCCAATGCGGG
>JBHALY010000056.1:0-13138 GCA_041827905.1 Neisseria dentiae | reverse complement strand
GGCCAACGAAAAATTCCGCGGCGCCCGCCTGCTGCTGCGCCCCGGCCTGTTGAGCGTGGTGTGCAGCAACAACGAGCAGGAAGAAGCGCGCGAAGAATTGGAAATCGCCTATCAGGGCGAAGAGTTGGAAGTGGGCTTCAATATCGGTTACCTGATGGACGTGCTGCGCAACGTTCATGCCGACGATATGCAGCTGGCGTTCGGCGATGCCAACCGATCGACGCTGTTTACCATTCCGAACAACCCTAACTTCAAATATATCGTGATGCCGATGCGTATCTGACGTTTTCGCAGGAAACAAACAGGCCGTCTGAAATATTTTCAGACGGCCTTCGCAATATTATCCTAAAGCCAAATTATTTCTGGATAAACAAACGCTTGCTCGGCAATTCGTTCAACACGTCTTCGGTGGAATAGCCGCCGATGTGCGGTTTCACCAGCCGCGAATTCACATAACCGTAAACGGGAATCACCGCGCTGTCTTTATCGATTTGCGCTTCGGCCTGGGTGTAGAGGCGGGCGCGTTCCTTGTCGCCGATATCCGCTTGCAGGGTTTTGGCCAGCAGCGCGTCGTAATCGGCGTTTTTATAGAAAGCGCGGTTGCTGCTGTTGGCCGATTGCAGGGTGTTTAAAAAAGTGGAAGGTTCGTTGTAGTCGCCGCACCACGATGCGCGGGCGATTTGGTAGTTGCCGCTGCGGCGGCTGTCGAGATAGGTTTTCCACTCTTGGTTTTCAAGGTTCACTTTCACGAAGCCCAGAGCCTGCTGCCACATCGAAGCGGCGGCCACGGCGATTTTTTTATGCTGCTCCGAGGTGTTGTATAAAAAATTGAAAGTGAGCGGCTTGCTTTCGCTATATCCTGCTTCGGCCAGCAGCTTTTTGGCTTCGGCCACGCGGGCGGCTTGGTCGAGTTTGCTCCATTCGGGCACATAAGGCACGAAACCTGCGGTGCCCGCCCGGGTCAGGTTGTAGGCAGGCTCTTCGCCGCGCCCCAGCACTTTGGCGGCGATGGTTTCACGGTCTAAGGCCAGCGACAGGGCTTTGCGCACGCGCACGTCGTCAAACGGTGCTTTTTGGTTGTTGATTTCAAAATAATAAGTGCAAAGATAAGGGCTGCGCTTCAATTCTTGCGGATATTTTTCTTGCAGTTTGGTATACATTTCGGGCGGCAGCGCATCGGTGATATCGACTTCGCCCGCTTCGTAACGGGCAACGTCGTCGGTTTGCGAGCCTATGGGCAGGAACACCACTTTATTGATTTTCACATTGGCCGCATCTCGGTATTGCGGGTTTTTCTCCAGCTCGATGCGCTCGTTGACCACCCAGTTTTTCATCACATAAGGGCCGTTGCCGACGAAGTTTTCAGGCTGCGTCCATTTCACGCCGTGTTTTTCCACGGTGGCGCGGTGCACGGGCTTGGTGGCGGCGTGATAAAGCATTTGTGGGAAGTAAGGCACGGCGGCGGTGAGGGTGACTTGCAGCGTTTGCGGATCGACGGCTTTCACGCCGAGCGTGTCGGGCGATTTTTCGCCTTTTAAGATTTCGTCGATATTTTCGATTTTGGCCGCCTGAAGATAAGTGGCGTATTGCGAGGCGGTTTTCGGATCAACCAAGCGGCGCCAGCTATACACGAAATCTTCGGCGGTGAGCGGTTCGCCGTTGCTCCATTTCAAACCTTCGCGCAGTTTGAACGTCCACACTTTGTTGTCGCCGCTTTCCCACGATTCGGCGGCCGCGGGAATCACCGCGCCTTTTTCGTCGGTTTCCACCAGGCCTTCCAACAGATCGCGCAACACGTTGATTTCGGGCACGCCGGTAATCTGATGCGGATCGAGCGACTGCGGCTCGGTTACGTTGTTGCGGGTAACGGTGTCGGCGGCCGGGGCCGAAGCGGCGGTATTTTTTTCCTGCCCGCCGCAGGCGGCAAGCAGCACGGCGGCAACGGCTAACACGGAAAGGCGGATGGGTGCGGACGGCATAAGGGTCTCCTCTGTAAAATTATCGGAACAGAACGGGCGGATTGTAAAACAAAACACAGGCCGTCTGAAACTTTCAGACGGCCTAATCGGCTTGCAAAGGTTTCCGTCATGCCCAAACTTAACGCCGGTGTTTTATAGTGAATCCACTTACTCCGTTACGGCGTTGCTGCGCCTTGCCGTACTATTTGTACTGTCTGCGGCTTGCTGCCTTGTACCGAAAATGTGTGGATTCACTATAGAAACCCGTTGCGGTAAATATTTCCCCAAAGCCCGCACAAATTCAAACGCTCACGCCTGCTGCGCGGGCGATGGCCAAACCCTCTTCCGCGCTCATGTAAACGGGGTGCTCGGGCGCATGGCGGCGCACGATGTCGCCTTCGCGGAACATCACCAGCTCGTTAACGGCCAGTTGCAGCCAGGTTTCGTTGGCGGTGAGCGGCAGGGTGGCAATCACCGCCACTTTGTCGTTGGGGGTGGTAACGGCGGCGAAATCGACCTTCACGTCGTCGTCAATCAGATGCGCTTCGCCGAACGGGGCTTTGCGCACGATATAGTGCAGGAGCGTGCTGGCGTGGGCAAACAGGCATTCGCCGTTCGACATCATAAAGTTAAACAGGCCGTATTCGCGGATTTCGGCGGTCAGCTCCGCCACGGCGTCGAACAGGGCGTTTTCGTCGGGGCGTTCGGAAAAGCGGCAGCGAAGTTGTTCCAGAATATAGCAAAACGCGCGCTCCGAATCGGTGTTGCCCACCGTGCGGTAGAAACCGCCTTCTTTGGGAAAAAAGTTTTTCAGATGGCCGTTGTGGGCAAACAGCCAGTATCCGCCCCACATTTCGCGCATAAACGGGTGGGTGTTGGCAAGCGAAGTCTGCCCCTGCGTGGCTTTGCGGATATGGGCAATCACGTTTTCCGATTTGATTTGGTAAGCCTTCACCAAATCGGCCACCGGAGAATTGGCGCTGGGTTTGTCGTCGTGAAACAGGCGCACGCCCCTGCCTTCGAAAAAGCCGATGCCGAAACCGTCGGCATGATGGTCGGTCAAACCGCCACGGCGGCGGAAGCCTTCAAACGAAAAAACGATATCGGTGGGGGTGTTGCAGTTCATGCCGAGCAGTTGGCACATGATGGTTGCCTTTGTAAGTGAGTCAGTCGCTGAAAACCGTATTGTGGGGGAAAACGGGCGTTTTTAAAAGTGGCTGCCAATGCAGTTTGTTTTGTTTGCTGAAAACAATAAGGCCGTCTGAAAACATATTTTTCAGACGGCCTGTATTTTTAAAATATCCGATCCGTCAAGCCGTTAAACCGCCGATATATTTCACCAGCGTCATGCCGCTCAACACGGCCATGGCCACCACCACCACGATGCCGCACGCGGTCATCCATTTCGGGTGTTTGTAGTCGCCGATGATGTCGGTACGGTAGGCGGCCAGCAGAATCAGGCCGAGCGAAATGGGCAGTATCAGGCCGTTGAGCGTGCCCACCAACACCAGTACCTGCGCGGGGCGGCCTACGGTGGCAAGTATCAGCGTGGAAATCAGAATAAAGGCGATAATCCATTTGTTTTTGTTTTTCTCGATGGCCGGGCTTAAGCCTGCGATAAACGACACCGAGGTATAGGCCGCGCCGATCACCGACGTAATCGAGGCCGCCCAAATCACCACGCCGAAAATCAGCAGCCCGGCGTGGCCGGCCACATGCCGGAAAGGCGTTGCGGCCGGATTTTGCGGGTCGAGCGCCACCCCTTGCGACACCACGCCCAACACGGCCAGAAACAGCACCACCCGCATCACTGAGGCAATCAGAATGGCCGAAACCGAGCTTTTGTTCACTTCGGGCAGCGACTCTTTGCCCTTCACGCCCGCATCGAGCAAGCGGTGCGCGCCGGCAAACGTGATGTAGCCGCCCACCGTGCCGCCCACCAGCGTTACGATGGCAACGGCATCAAGCTTTTCGGGCACAAACGTACGCAGTGCGGCCTCGCCCAGCGGCGGCGAAGCACGCCAGGCCACATAAAGCGTGAGCGCAATCATGATAAAGCCCATCACTTGTGCAAACCGGTCCATCGCCCTGCCTGCTTCGCGGAACAGAAAAATGCCCACGGCCACACCGCCGCTGATAATCGCACCCATTTCAGGCGACAGGCCGGTGAGGATATTGATGCCCAAGCCCGCACCGCCGACATTGCCGATATTAAACGCCAACCCGCCTATCACAATCAGCAGGGCGAGAAAATAACCCGCTCCGGGGAACACACGGTTGGCAATGTCTTGTGCGCGCTGCTCCGATACGGCGATGATGCGCCAGATATTCAATTGCGCGCCGATATCGAGCAAGATGGAAATCAGAATCACAAAGCCGAAGCTGGCGAGCAGGCTTTGGGTGAACGTAGCCGTTTGGGTGAGAAAACCCGGGCCGATAGCCGATGTGGCCATTAGGAAAGCGGCGCCGATAAGCGCGTTGCGACGGTTGCTGACAGACATATGACGCTCCTTGTGCAAAGTTGCCGCCGGGTGGTTTCGCCCCGAAAATTATTTTAAGAACTCGGGCGGGGCGCGCCGACAGCAGAATCAATCAAAATGCTGCAAAAATATCAAATTCTCAAGACCATCATCATTACAATTAGTTTCACAATAATTAGTTTCATGCGGTTCCGTCTTTTCAGACGGCCTTAACCGCGATGCCTTCCGCACACAAAGCCGCGCGGATTTTATCGGCAAATTCAAGGGCGTGTGCGCCGTCGCCGTGCAGACAGATGCTGTCGGCGCGCACGGTGGTGCGGCTGCCGTCCACCGCAGTTACGCTGCCTTCGCGCACCATCTGCAACACTTGGGCGATGGCTTCTTCGTCGTTTTCTATTTGTGCATCGGAGCGGCTGCGCGGCACCAGTTTGCCGTCGGGCAGGTAGCGGCGGTCGGCGAACACTTCCGAAATCACCTCCAAACCCGCCGCCCGGCCCGCTTCCAGCAGCAGGCTGTTTGACAGTGCCATCAGTTTCAAACCGGGGTTGAAGCGGCGCACGGTGTCGGCCACAATTTCCGCCAGCGCAGCATCGGCGGCGGCTTGGTTGTATAGCGCGCCGTGTGGTTTCACATAGGCCGTCTGAACGCCCGCCGCATCGCACAAGGCTTGCAGGGCACCGAGTTGGTATTGCAGGTAGGCGCGCAGTTCGGCTTCAGGCAAAGCCATGGCGGTGCGGCCGAAATTTTCGCGGTCGGGGTAGCCGGGGTGCGCCCCAACGCGCACGCCGTATTGCTTCGCCCAAGCAAGGGCGCGCTGCATTTCTGCGGCACTGCCCGCGTGCAGGGCGCAGGCGATATTGGCCGACGACACCCGCTGCATCAGCGCGCCGTCGTTGCCGCAGCCTTCGGCCAAATCGGCGTTCAAATCAACGTGCATTTTCGGCTATCCTTCTGATTTGGTTTAAATAAGCCTGGTTTTGGCGTTGCAGTTGCGCAGCCCCTTGCGGTGTGGTCATCTTGAAAAAGATTTTGCCGCCGAAACGGATTTGCGCCAGCCGCCCCAAATCGGCCGCGGCCACGCAGGCGATTTTCGGGTAGCCGCCGGTGGTTTGCGTGTCGGCCATCAAAATAATCGGCTTGCCGCCCGGCGGCACCTGCACCGTGCCGAACTGCACGGCATGCGACAACATTTCGAGCGGGGTTTCCAATTCGAGTGTTTCGCCGTCGAAACGGTAGCCCATGCGGTTGCTGTCGCTTTGCAGCGTCCACGCGTTCTGCCACAACACGGAATGGGCGCGCCGCGTAAAAGCGCCGTATTCCGAAGAAGGCAGGGCGTGGATGCGGTGCGACGGCGTGGGCGGCGCGATGCCCACATGCTTGGCTTCGAAACCGCGGTGCTTGAGCGGAATTTCGTCGCCTTTGCGCAGACAGCGCCCTTCGAAACCGCCGAAACCCGCCCGCAAATCGGTGCTGCGCGAGCCGAGCACCGCCGGCACGTTGAAACCGCCGTACACACACAAATAACCATACATCCCCTGCACGGCGCGTATCAGTTTCAGGGTTTGCCCGCGGCGGGCGGTGTAGCGCCAGTAGGAATAAACGGGTTCGCCGTCGAGCTGGGCCTCGTAAACCGCTCCGGTGATGCAGAAAGGCGTGTCGTGGGCAAACGATACGCTCATGCCGCCCAAGGCGATTTCAACCGCCGCCGCCCCTTCGGGATTGCCCAAAAGCAGGTTGCCCGCCCGCAGCGACAACGTGTCCATCGCGCCCGCGTGGCCGATGCCGTAGCGGCGCAAACCGTAGCGCCCCAAATCCTGTATATGGGCCATTGCCTGAATATCGGCCACATACATCATAGCCAAATCCTTTCTGCCACAAACTGCACCGTATCACCCGCCGCCAGCAGGGTGGGCGGGTTGGCGCTTATCTGAAACAAAGGCGCTTCGGTGCGGCCGATAATCTGCCAACCGCCCGGCGAAGCAAACGGATACACGCCCGTTTGGCTGCCGCCTATACCCACCGAACCGGCGGGCACCTTGATGCGCGGCACCGCACGGCGCGGCGTGTGCAGGTTTTCCGGCAACCCGCCCAAATAAGGAAACCCGGGCTGGAAACCCATCATAAACACCGTATAAACAGGCTCGGTGTGGCGGCGCACAATCTCTTCGGCGCTGGTTTGGTGAAAGGCCGCCACTTCGGCCAAGTCTTCGCCGAACTCGCCGCCGTAAACCACGGGAATACGCACGCGCCTGCCTTTGCGCTTAACGGCTTCGGTTTGCGACCACAATGCGTAGAGGCCGTCTGAAAACGCCTGTAAATCGGTGTCTGCCCGCACAAACACGGTTAAATTGTTCATACCCGTTACCGCCTCTTCCGTTTCGGGCAGGGCCTGCACCGCATCGGCAAACGCCCACAACCGCTGCTGTTTCGGCAACGCGGCAGGCGGCGGTAGCACACAGGCCAGCGCGGACTCACTGATGGGGATAATCTCAATTGTAGGCATAATCACCACTTGTGTTGTGTTTTGTAATTTTGTGTAGTGATTTTATATTAATCTTTTCAATAGGTTTGTCAAGGCCGTCTGAAAAAACGTTTTACATATTTAAGAATAGTCAAAAAAAATAATGTGTTTTAAACAACTTTCTTTTAAAATAACGCAATTGCATAACAACAATACCAAAAAGGGAAAATATGCGTTACCACGGCACCATCATGCGCTGGGACTATGAACTCGGCTTCGGCTTTATCAAAGAAGAACAAACCAAAGCGGAAATCTTCGCCCATATCGGCGAATTCGAAACCGAAAACCCGCCGCCGCGCGACGGCGAAACCGTATCGTTTGAAATCGTCAGCAACCAGCGCGGCACAGAAGAAGCCAAAAACATCGAATATCTCAACCGCCGCCGCAAACCCGCCGCAGCCGCGGCCGAATCAAACGAAGATGCCCCCAAAAACCTGAACCGCTGGCTCGCCGGCATGGCCGCCGCCCTGATCGGCATCCCCCTGCTCGGCGCCGCCGGTTATTACGGCTTGGATTATTGGCAGACTTACCGCGCAAGCCAAACCAACAACGCCGTTGTGGTGGACGAAGTGGCCGAAAAAATGCTGGCCGAACGCCGCGCTTGGAAAGAAGCGGTGGAAGCCACGGAAAAAAGCAAAGTCCCCGCCGCATTCAAGTGCGACGGCAGGGAATACTGCTCGCAAATGAAATCTTATGAAGAAGCCAAATTCTTCCTGAACCACTGCCCCAATGTGAAAATGGACGGTGATAAAAACGGCATTCCCTGCGAAGAGCAGTTCGCCGCCGAAATCAGCCGGGAATCATCCGGCCAAAACGGCAGCAAGGAAAGCGGCAAAGGCTTGAAGTGGTTCGACGGCGACAACCAAAATCAAAAGAGCGGGCGTAAGTAAGTTATCTAAACCGCCTGTTTACTACCACCTGATAAAAACCCGAATCAGGCCGTCTGAAAACCGCCCGCCCGTTTTCAGACGGCCTTTCCGCTTTCCCGCCCGCCATTAAAGAAAAGCTACAACCCCGCGCCGATTTCTTTTAAAATAACGCCCGAACCCGCAGGCCGTTTCAGACGGCCTTTACCTATTTGATTGACCCGAGCATTATCCAAATGAACCTACACCAAACCGTTTCCCAAGAAGCCGAACAAGCCTTTGCCGCCGCCGATATCGCCGGCGCGCCGGTGATTTTGCAGCCCGCCAAAAACGCCGATTTCGGCGACTTCCAAATCAACGGCGTGATGGGCGCCGCCAAGCAGGCCAAGCAGAATCCGCGCGAGCTGGCGCAAAAAGTGGCCGATGCGCTCGCAGGCAGCGCCGTTATCGAGAGCGCCGAAGTGGCCGGCCCCGGCTTTATCAACCTGCGCCTGAATGCGGGCTTTCTGGCCGGGCACCTGCGCACGGCCTTAAACGATGCGCGCTGCGGCGTGGCGGAAACGGCCAACAAACAAACCGTGGTGATTGACTATTCCTCCCCCAACCTTGCCAAAGAAATGCACGTCGGCCATTTGCGCTCCAGCATCATCGGCGACAGCATCGCCCGCATCCTCGGCTTTTTGGGGCACACCGTTATCCGTCAAAACCACGTCGGCGACTGGGGCACACAGTTCGGCATGCTGGTGGCCTATATGGTCGAGCAGCAGCAACACAATGCCGAATTCCAATTATCTGATTTGGAACAATTTTACCGCAACGCCAAAGTGCGCTTCGATGAAGACGCCGCATTTGCCGACACCGCCCGCGAATATGTGGTGAAACTGCAAGGCGGCGACGAAGCCGTGCTGGCTTTGTGGAAACAGTTCGTCGAAATTTCGTTGAGCCACGCGCAAAATGTATACGACACACTGGGCTTGCTGCTCACGCCCGAAGATGTGGCGGGCGAATCGAAATACAACGACGATTTGCAGGTGGTGGTGGACGACTTAACCGCCAAAGGCTTGGCGGTGGACGACGACGGCGCCAAAGTGGTGTTTCTCGACGAATTTAAAAACAAAGAAGACGAACCGGCGGCCTATATCGTGCAAAAAAGCGGCGGCGGCTTTTTATATTCCACCACCGATTTGGCCTGTATCCGCGATTATGTCGGCCGTCTGAAAGGCGACCGGCTGCTGTATGTGGTCGATCACCGCCAAGGTTTGCATTTCGCCCAACTGTTCGCCACTTCGCGCAAAGCGGGCTACCTGCCCGAAAACGTATCAGCCGAATTTATCGGCTTCGGCACCATGATGGGCAAAGACGGCAAGCCGTTCAAAACCCGTTCGGGCGACACCGTGAAACTGGCGGATTTACTCGGCGAAGCGGTTGAACGCGCCACCGCTTTGGTGCAAAGCAAAAACGGCGGATTGGCAGCGGAAGAAGCGGCGGCTATCGGCCGCACCGTCGGCATCGGCGCAGTGAAATACGCCGATTTGAGCAAAAACCGCACCAGCGATTATGTGTTCGACTGGGATGTGATGCTCAGCTTCGAAGGCAATACCGCGCCCTACCTGCAATACGCCTACACCCGCGTACAAAGCGTGTTCCGCAAAGCGGGCGAATGGGACAAAACCGCCGCTTTGACATTAAACGAGCCGCTCGAGAAACAATTGGCGGTGGAACTGCTGAAATTTGAAGACGTGCTGCAAAACGCAGCCGATACGTCTTACCCGCATTATCTGGCCGCCTATCTTTTCCAAGTGGCCACGCTGTTTTCCCGCTTCTACGAAGCCTGTCCGATTCTGAAAGCCGAAGGCCAAACCCGCAACACCCGCCTGCAACTGGCGGCATTAACCGGCGCAACGCTGAAACAGGGTTTGGAACTGTTGGGGATTGAAACTTTAGAAGTGATGTAAGTAAAAACTCTAGAAATACAACAGTAGCAATCAAAAATCAGCATTATTCTGAGATTTATGCGACATATTTATACGAATGGCGTATGATATTAATATGTTAAATATAAATCATTCAGAATGATGCTGTTTTTTATTTTTTCCTTTATTTAAAAGGTTTGCCTTAGTTAAAAGGACGTTAATAATGAAAACGACACTCCCCGGAAAATACATACTTACCTTGTTGGCCACACTGATATTATCTGCCTGCGGCAGCGGAGGCGGAGCAAGTCCGTCCGCCATGCCGCAACCCAAACCCGAAATAGGGCGGCCGCAAACCCCTCCTGCAACGGAATCTTCTCCACAAGAAGCTCCGCCCTTGGCTCCCTCCGAAACCGAAGCGCCGTCCGCCGACAACAAAGCACAGCAGCCATCAGAATCACAACTCGAGTCAAAACCGAATCAGGAATCCAATCCGCAACCGCCTAAACATCAGGAGCGTATGCCCGAAGCCGATGCCGAAGTATTCAAGCGTATGCAGCTGCGCACACAAAACGGCATTGAAGGCGAAGATTTAATGAAGTTGGTATTCAACGATAGTAATAAAAAAATCGAATTAACCCTGCTCAACCCCGAAAATAAATTTATTAAGCATGAAATGAGAACCCTACGCGACAGCTCAGGCGAACTAATCGGCTATTACGGCTATGCTTTGGTGAATAAACCGCTGAAAAACGACTTCGGCGAATATGACGGCTCGCAGCAACCGTACTTCGGCCTGCTGGATGCCGATGAAAGTAAACGCCAACGCCCTGAAGGTTTGGGAGAAATCAGTTATCGGGGCAATATGCTCTACCGTTACCACGAAAGCCCTGCCGAAATTCTGGAAGCAGATGTTTCTGCGCGTTATTACGGCAAGGAAAAAAACATGTCTCTGAACATTCACGACCACAGAGGCGGTTTATGGACGCTGCATGAAGACCGCTCGACAAAAAGTAGCAGCCGTGTAGCGGTGGATGAACGCGGTAGTGTAGCCGGACACCTGTTTTTTGCCGGTCAAAACGGCGGCAAACAGGAATTGAACGGCACATTCAGCGGCGGCCTCTACGGCCAAAACGGTAGCGTGCTCACCGGGCGTGCATCGCATGAAGGTCAAAACTCATGGGAAGGCGTAGTGGGCGCGAAAGCCGAGTGATATGAGTGAATTCATTTGGGTGGATTCACCCCAGGATCGACAAAGCCGTCTGTAAAAATCGAACTAATCCCCAAGATTTTTCAGACGGCCTGACCAGATTTTGCAATTTTTCAAAGGCATCAGTCTGATTTTTATGCCTCCTGCGTCATGCTCGGGCTTGCCCCGAGCATCTTTTTGTTTCAAAAGAAATGATAGATACTCGGGTCAAGCCCGAGTATGACGACGGCGGGCATTTCAGACGGCCTAGGCGGATTTTGCAAAGGCATCACCCGCTCACACACCCAAATATCCTTCCCTGCTCGCCAACCAGCGGTTTAAATGCGCCTCGACGATATCCGGCCGCTCTTCAATCAGCTTCGGGGCAATTTCGCGGGCTTGTTCCAAGAGCTGCAAATCTTCTTCAAGGTTGGCGAAACGCAGCATGGGCACGCCGCTTTGGCGGGCGCCGAGAAATTCGCCGGGGCCGCGTATGTTTAAATCTTGGCGGGCGATTTCGAAGCCGTCGGTGTGCTCATAAATCACTTTCAGGCGCGCTTTGGCCACCTCGCCCAAGGGTTCGGAAAACAGCAGCACGCAGGTGCTGGCAGCGGCGCCGCGACCCACACGGCCGCGCAGTTGGTGTAGTTGCGCCAAGCCCATGCGTTCGGCGTGTTCAATTACCATCAGGCTGGCGTTGGGCACGTCCACGCCCACTTCGATGACGGTGGTGGCCACCAAAACATTCAGACGGCCTGCGATAAATTCGGCCATCACTGCGGCTTTTTCGGCGGGTTTCATGCGCCCGTGCACCAGGCCGATGTTCAGTTCGGGTAAGGCCGTCTGAAGCGTTTGCAGGGTTTCGGTGGCGGTTTGCAGTTGCAGGGTTTCGCTTTCTTCAATCAGCGGGCAAACCCAATAGGCCTGCTGCCCTTTGCGGCAGGTGTTCAACACGAAGCCTTCCACCTCTGCACGGCGCACGCTGTTGACGAGGCGGGTTTTAATCGGGGTGCGGTTGGGCGGCAGCTCGTCAATCACCGAAACGTCGAGGTCGGCGAAAAAGCTCATGGCCAGCGTGCGCGGAATGGGGGTGGCCGACATCATCAGTTGGTGCACGTCTTGCCCTTTGTTTTTCAAGGCCAAGCGCTGCGCCACGCCGAAGCGGTGCTGTTCGTCGACAATTACCAAACCGAGATTTTGAAATTCAACGTCGTCTTGAAACAGGGCATGCGTGCCGACGGCGATTTGGGTGAGGCCGTCTGAAATGGCGGTTTTATTGGCTTCTTTGGCTTTTTTGCGCTGGCTGCCGGAGAGCCATGCCACGCTCAAACCCAGCGGCTCGAACCATTGTTTGAACTTGGCGTAATGCTGTTCGGCCAGAATTTCGGTGGGCGCCATCACCGCCACTTGGCAACCGGCCTCGATGGCGGTGAGCGCCGAAAGTGCGGCCACGATAGTTTTGCCGCTGCCCACATCGCCTTGCAGCAGGCGGTGCATGGGGTGGGGCTGCTGCATATCGGCGCGGATTTCGGCCAGCACGCGCTGTTGGCCGGCGGTGAGTGCGAACGGCAGTGCGGAGAGCAGTTTTTGCGACCATTCGCCCGTGCCGCGCAAGGGCTTGGCCTGCCCGCTGATGCGTTTCTGCCGCGCCAGACGCATCGAAAGCTGCTGCGCGAGCAACTCGTCAAACTTCAGCCGCTGCCACGCGGGCAAAGCGCCGTTTGAAAGCTGGTGAATGGTGAAACTCGGCGGCGGCGCGTGCAGCAGGCGCAGGCTTTCGGCCAAGTGCGGCAGTTTCAGACGACCTAATAATTCGTTTGGCAGGGTGTCGTGCAAGGGAATGCTGTCTAAGGCCGCTTGAACGACACGGCGCAGCGTGGGCTGGTTGAGGCCGTTAACGGTGGGATACACGGGCGTGAGGCTTTCGGCCAGGCTGCTGCTTTCGGCATCGCGGATTTTCGGGTGTATCATCTCGTCACCGTAAAACCCGTGCTTGATTTCGCCCAACGCGCGGATGCGTTTGCCCACCGCGAGCTGCTTTTGATGGCTGGGGTAAAAATGGATAAAGCGCAGATGCAACACGCTGCCCGAGCCGTCGCGTATCTGCGCGACCAACTGCTTGCGCGGCTTGAACTGCACTTCCTGATGAACCACCTCTCCTTCAACCTGACACGGCGTGCCAAGCGGCGCATCGGCAATCGGCATGATGTG